>JANMCN010000304.1:0-4591 GCA_031361295.1 Acidobacteriota bacterium
GTCCGTGATCCCGAAACCGGAACCCTGCTACCTGTTCAACACAAATGCCGCCATCGAGTTGCCGGCCGCCACGACGACGTATTGCAGGCCGTCGAGCTCGTAGGTGATCGGCCCGTTGCTGACGGCGCTCGGCAGGCGGGAGGCCCAGAGGAAATCTCCGGTGCTGGCGTCGAGCGCGGTGAAACCGGCAGAGCCGCCCGTGAACACGATGTTCCCCGCGGTCGTCAGAATGCCGCTCCGACCGCCGCTGTCCCAGGGATGGCTCCATCTGATCTGCCCCGTTTTGTAATCGATCGCCTCCAGCATGGATTCGGACCATCCGCCGCGGTCGTTGCCACCCCACCCGGCCGGCGTATCGCTCAGGTCGTAGAGGTAATACACGCTGAACGATCGGCTCGCGTTGACGTAGAACAGCCCGGTCTTCGGGCTGAAGCTCGGGGAATACCAGTTCGTTGCACCCCCCGCATTGGGCGAAACGAGGGTCCCGTCAATCTGGGGCATCTTCGCGGGATTCGGAATCGGCTGGCCGCGTTTGTCGTAGCCGAGCGACCAGTTCGTCTTCACGAACTCCGTCGACACGATGGCCTTGCCGTTGGTGCGATCCAGGACGAAGAACTGTCCGTTCCTCGCCGCCATCGCGAGCAGCTTGCGCGGCTGCCCCTTGACCGTCCCGTCCACGAGGACCGGGGTTTCGTTCGAGTCCCAGTCGTGCGTGTCGTGGGGCGACGACTGGAAATACCACACCATTTTGCCGGTGTCCGCGTTGAGCGCCACGATGCATCCCGTGAACAGATTGTCTCCGGGCCGGCTCTTCTGGGCCATGACCGGCTGGGGATTGCCCGTCGTCACGTAAACCAGGTTGAGGTCCGGGTCGTACGTGACCGGTTGCCACGTCATGCCGCCGCCGTGCTTCGCCGCCTCGAGATTGGGCCACGTGTCGGAGCCCGGTTCGTCGATCGTCTGGGGCACGGTGTACCACCGCCACTGCCGGTCCCCGGTCGCCGGGTCGTGCGCCTCGAGATAGCCGGGGTTGTCCATGTCATCGCCGCTGACGCCGGTCATGACGTGGTTCTTGATGACCACCGGCGCCACCGAGCCGTAGTAGAACTGGTTCAGGTCGCAGATTTCCTTGTTCCAGCGCTGCTTGCCCTCTTTCATGTCGACAGCCACCAGGTGGCAGTCCGGGGTCTCGAAATACAACGTATCTCCGAGAGCGGCCATGCCCCGGTTCGAGAGATGATTCCCGCCCTGCGACTGCCACGCGAAATGCCACAGCTCCCGGCCCGTCCGGGCGTCGATCGCATACCCATTGTCCTGCGTCGAGATGTACAGCACGCCGCCGATCATCAGGGGGGTCGCCTTGATCGTCTGCACCGGGCCCGTCAGCGGCCGGATCCACGCGAGGCTCAGCGCCTTTACATTCGTCACGTCGACATGCGCGAGTGCGCTGTACCGGCGTCCCGAATAGTCGCCGTTGTAGGTGGGCCAGGAGTCGGTGCCGGGGTTCATCAGTTTCGCCGGGTCGAGGCCGCCTTGTCCGGCCACGCCGGCGGCGGTGAGAAGCACGATTCCGATCGTCGGCATGAGCTGCTTCACTTCATCGTCTCCAGGTACGCCACGAGATCGTGGATGTTCGTGTCGGTGAGTCGGTCGAGCAGGTCGTGGTGCGCCTGGAGGGGGTCGTTCTTGACAACCCGCAGGCCCCGGACGCGGCGGACGACCTGGATCGCTCCTGACGCGTCGCGCAACGTCACGAACTGGTCGTCCATCTCGACGAGCACGCCGGATATGGGCGGTCCGGAAGACGGCGTGAGCGTGACGGTGACCGCGGTGGGGCTCGAACCGCCGCCGGGCGCTCCCCGCCTCGCGCGGCCCCCGGGGAACAGCACGTGCTGCTGCACGTCGACCGGGCCGGACAGCCGCGAAGAAATGCCCGCAAGATCATTGGTCGTGGCGTTGTGGCACGCCGCACACTGGCCCTCGCCTTTGAAGAACGCGGCTCCCGCTTCGGCATTGCCGCTCGCCACGTTGTGCTCCGTGAACGGGGCGGCTCCGCGGAGCGTGTCTTCGATCCGCTGGCGGAGAAAGTGCGTCAGGTCCACGACTTGCGCGTCCGTGAGGCTGGCACTGGGGCTCCCGCTCTGCGTCGGATGCCCCTTCCTGAGGAATGGCCCCAGTTCCGTGCCGTACCGGTCGCGGAGAATCACCATCGACCGGAGCAGACTGGGCACGGTGTCGGTGCCGCGGGCCTGCGCGCCGTGGCACGTGATGCACTCGGAAGCCCACACGCGCCGGCCCCGATCCGCCGCCGCCGGATCGACGGCCGGCCGGTCGCCGGGCCCTACGCCTGCGCGGGGCATCGTGGGCCGCGGCGCCTGGGCTGTCGCCGGCAGCGCCCCGATCGTGCTGAGCGCCAACACCCCCATCGACACTTTCAGGTGATAATTCATCAATACTCTCGCTGTGAGGGGCCGGCACGATGCCGGCGGCTCGCGGCGGTCATTCTACTGCGGTGTCATCCGATCCGAGGCGGGATCGGCCGGCGCCACGCTCGACGGGGTCGACCTCGACCGCGGCCGAAGGAATCCAGAGATGAATCTGACCAGGGTGCGTATCGCCGCCCTCCTCATCACGGCGTCTGCCGTCACCGGCTACGCGTTTCAGAACACACGGCCGTGGCCGCCCGGGCTGCAGCCCGTGTCGGACGACTCGCCGGTTCTGTCGCCCGATGCGGAGATGCAGACGTTCTTCATGCCGCCGGGCTATCACGTGGAGCTCGTCGCGAGCGAGCCGATGATCGAGGAGCCGATCCTGATCGACTGGGACCCGGATGGCCGGCTCTGGGTCATCGAGCAGCGCGGGTACATGCAGGATCTGACCGGCACGAACGAGCGCGCCCCCGTGGGGCGCGTCAGCGTACTCGAGGACACAGACGGCGACGGAAAGATGGACAAGAAGACCGTCTTCATGGACGGTCTCGTGCAGCCGCGAGCGCTGAAGGTGCTCGATCGCGGCGTCCTCATCGGCGAGCCGCCCAACCTCTGGCTCGCCCGCGATACCGACGGGGACCTGCGGTCGGACACGAAGGAACTGGTCGTGGCCACGTACGGAACCGAGCTCGCCAACGTCGAGCACAACGCCAACAGCCTCACCTGGGCGCTCGACAACTGGATGTACACGTCGGAACACAGCGGCTACCTGCGACTGAAGAACGGCAAGTTCGACTACCAGCCCACGCTTTCGCGAGGCCAGTGGGGGGCGAGCCAGGACGACGCCGTCCGCATCTACCGGAACACGAACGAGCAGGCGCTGTTCGTCGACCTGCTGCCGGCCCGCTACTTCATGCGCAATCCGAATCTGCTGCGGACGCGCGGCAGTTACGAGTCGCTGCAGAGCCCGGAGATCAACACCGTCTGGCCGGTGCGGCCCACGCGCGGGGTGAACCGCGGCTACCAGGAGGGGATTCTGCGGCCCGACGGTCGCCTCACACGGTTCACGTCCGTGTGTGCGCCCACCGTGTACCGGGGAGACCGACTCCCCGCAGAACTCAATGGCAACGTGTTCGTGGCCGAGCCCGCGGCAAACCTCGTCAGCCGGTTGATCGTGAACGACGACGGCACGACGCTGCGGTCGAAGAAGGCGTATGAGGGTGCCGAGTTCCTGGCGTCCACTGACGAACGGTTCCGGCCCGTCTACCTCTCGAACGCGCCTGACGGCACCTTGTACATCGTCGATGCCTATCACGGCATCATCCAGCACAAGGGGTTCATCACCGAGTACCTGCGCGATCAGATCCTGTCGCGGAAGCTCGATCAGCCAAGCGGTCACGGGCGTATCTACCGTGTCGTGCACGATGAGACGAGACGAGACGGTCCGCCGGCGCTTTCGAAGGCGACTCCGGCGCAGCTCGTCGGCCTGCTCGCACACCCGAACGGGTGGCGGCGAGACACCGCGCAGCGCCTGCTCGTGGAGCGAGGGGACCGATCGGTGGTCCCGGCGCTGCGGGAGCGCGCGGAGGGCGCGCCGGACTGGCGCACGCGCCTCCACGCACTCTGGACGCTCGATGGGCTCGATGCCCTTGAACCATCGACGGTGGCGCGGGCGCTCGACGACCCGTCGCGCGACGTGCGGGTGTCGGCCCTGCAGCTCGCCGAGCGCTGGCTCGGCGGCGCGGGCAGCCCCGTCCAGGCGGCGGTCTTCAGGAAGCTCGACGATCCCGACTGGGCGGTCCGACACCAGCTCGCCGCCACAATCGGCGCGGCGCCGCCGGGCACGCCGGCCCGGGACACGACGGCGCTGGCGCTGCTGGAGCGTTTCGGCACCGACCCGCTGATCGTCGACGCGCTGCTGAGCGGATACGCGGGTGGTGAAGCGACCCTCCTGCAGCGCGTGATGCAGTCCCCCGATTCCACCCCCCAACGGTCCGCGGCGATCACGATGATCGCCGCGACGGCGATCAAGAGCGCGAAGGACGCGGCCGTGCAGGATGTCCTCCAGTGGACCGCCCAGGAGAGCCGTCCGGATTGGCAGCGCCAGGCGCTGCTCAGCGGGACCGAAGCCGCGGTCCTCGGCGCCGCCCCGCCCGGCGCGG
>JANMCN010000031.1:0-9681 GCA_031361295.1 Acidobacteriota bacterium
GTCTCGCGCGACTCGATCGTCGGAGCCGAAGCCGAGCTGCTCGGGGGGGACCTCGTCCGCGCCGCAAGTCCGTAGCTCATAGTCGCGGATCACTCGCCGGGCGCGTCTGGCAGCACAGTCCCCACGTCGTGACGCACCAGAGGCTCCAACCCGCATACGGAGGACACATGACACCCAACAGGACATCCACACCATCCCAGCCGCAGCGACGGTCGTGTCCGCTCGTCGGACATGTCGCTGCACTCGGGATCGCGCTCACGGTCTGCGGCTTCACCCTGAGCGCAGCCGACAACATCCGCGTCCCCGGCGATCGCCTGGAGGCACTGGTGTACCAGGCGGTCGACATTAGCGGGGCCGCGCTGACCAACGCACAGGGCATCAACGCACGAGGCGACATCGTTGGCTTCTACATCCGGAATGCCGTGACGCACGGCTTCCTGATCGGCGACGGCACGGTCACGACGATCGACTACCCGGGCGCCGCCTACACCGACGCACGGGGCATCAATGCCAGCGGGGATGTCGTCGGGGCGTACCGGCTGCCGGGTGAACCGCCGATCAACTTCCACGGCTATCTGCGCACTCGCGGGGGAGAGTTCCGCACCATCGACGTTCCCGGACACATCAACGCCATTCCTCAACGCATCACCTCGTCCGGCCTGATCGTCGGATGCCGCCACGATGTCGACCTGATGAGTACCATGCGCGGAGTGGCAATGGACGCGAGGGACCAGGCGGGGTTCGAGGAGGTCGACGCGTTTGCGTCGATGACCAACGGCGCCACGGCGGACGGACAGCTGCTCGTCGGCCTCTATACCGACATGGACAAGAATCGCGGCCGGGGCTATGTGGTGTCTGGCGGGACATTCATCCCGTTCGACGTTCCTGCCAGCACCTTCACCGCGGCGTGGGACGTCAACGCACGCGGTGACGTGGTGGGCGTGTTCCGGGACGCCGGAGGCGTTCACGGGTTCCTCTGGGCGGACCTGCGATTCCGGGCGATCAACTACCCTGCGGCGGCGGCGACGCGAACGTTTGGCATCAATGCCCGGGGAGACATGGTCGGGGCCTACACGGACGCTGCGGGCCGAATCCACGGGTTCGTCGCCAGCAGGTCGAGCGAAGACGACTGACCGGACGGAATGAGCGGGGATTCACGGCGCGACTGGACGGCGACGACGGCAGGGGTTCTCCGACGACATCATCGGTCGAAGGTCTGGCGCTTGATTGGGAAGGAGTCAATCAATAGATTTGGCGGGTGGTGGCGACGATGGTTTTTGGCGGCGTGACCCCTGCCGCGATCATCACGTCGCGAAGCGCGGCCTCTGTTTCGGGTGAAGGCTTGAAGTTGCCGAACCGGTAACCGACGGCGATCGCCAGCGGCGTCCATCCGAATTTGTTCGGCCGGTTCCAGAGATCGATCCTGGCGCTCCTGGCCGCGAGGAACTTCACGACCTTCGGCAGGTTCTTGTAGGCCGCGGCATGCATCGCGGTTTCGCCATTGTTGTCGATCGCATTCACGTCCGCGCCAAGGTCCAGCGCGACCTGCAGCGCGTCGAGCACTTCGCCCTCTGTTCCGGCGTCTTCCCCGGGCGACCGCGTGGCGAGTCCTGCCGCCACAATCAGAGGTGTGCTGCCGTCCGCATTGGGCAGCCCCGGATCGGCGCCCAGTTCGACCAGGGTCTTCATCAACCCGGCATCCGCCGTCAGGGCGGCCAGGAGGAACGGCGTCGCGCCGATCTCGTTCAGGCGTGTGTTGTTCAGATTCGCCCGCTTCGTCATCCGTGCGTTGACGTTCGCGCCCTTTGCGACGAGTTTCTTGACGAGCTCGAGGCTGGTCATGCTGCCGGATCCTTCGGGCGCGGGATCGTTGTCGCCGACACCCGGGCTGCGGACGGACGTGATCGCATGGAGGGCGGTATACCCCGGCAGGTCGGCATCCGGGTTGGCCCCGGCATCCAGCAGGAGCGCGGCCAGCTCGTAGTGCGCGTTGGTCACGGCCAGGAGCAGTGCGCTGGCACCGGCCGGCGGCAGCCGCCCGCCGTAGCCGCGCCTGCGACCCGCTTCGATGGGGATGGTTTCGCCGGCGTCGGCGCCGGCCTTCAGCAGTACCCGGACGACACCGATACGCCCCTCCCGGACGGCAAACAGCAGCGGCGTGAGTCCCGAGGGGACTCGCGCGTGGACATCCGCGCCCGCGTCGACGAGCGCCTGTACGACGTCGGCGTGCCCTTCAGCCGCCGCCCACATCAGCGCCGTCTGTCCACGCCGGGCATCCTTGCCGTCCACGTTCGCGCCGCGTGCCAGGAGCGCCTTGACCGATGGGAGCGTGCCACTCCGCGCAGCGGTCATCAGCGGCGTTTCCCCGCCGGGCAGCGCCGCGTTCGGATCCTCCCCGGCTTTCAGGAGGAGCTCGACCATCGCGCCATTGCCGTTGGTGCAGGCGAGCGACAGGGGCGTCACGCCGTACCGGTTCGCGGCGTTCACATTGGCGCCCGCGCGCACCATCAGGTCCACGACAGGCAGGTCGTCGTGATACGCCGCCCACAGCAGCGCCGTCATGCCGTCAATCTGCGCTGCATCCACGGGGGTGTGCTGCGCCAGGAGCGCGCGGATGGCCGGCCGGTCCATCTTCTCCGCCGCATCCGCCAGCGGCGCCGCAGGACCGGCCCCCTGCAGGCCGACGGTCGCCAGCAGCAGCGCCATCCCGTGGATGCCGAATCGTTGCACGCGCATCAGGACCTCAGTTCTGCCCACGAGAGGCCGGGAAGACACGTTCACAGCGCCAGCAGCTCGTCGACCTTGCCCTTGCTGTCGGCGAAGGCGTCGAGACGCACCCCCACCCGTTCGAGCAGGGTCAGGTGGAGATTGGCCAGCGGCGTCGGCTCCGCATACTTGATATGGCGCGCCCCTTTGTGCCGGCCGGCCGCGCCGCCCGCGACGAGGATCGGCAGGTTCACGTGGTCGTGGACGTTCGGATTGCCCATGCCGCTGCCGTACAGATAGAGCGCATGATCCAGCAGGCACCCGTCGCCTTCCGGCGTGGCCTTCAGCTTCTCGAGGAAGTATGCGAACAGCGACACGTGGAAGGCATTGATTTTCGCCATTCTCGCGATCTTGTCCGGGTCGTTCCCGTGGTGCGTGAGGGGATGATGCGGATCGGAGACGCCGATCTCCGGATAGGTCCGGTTGCTCGTCTCCCGCGCGAGCTGGAAGGTGATCACCCTGGTGACATCACCCTGGAGCGCCAGCACCTGCAGGTCGAACATCAGCCGTGCATGGTCGGCGTACGAGGCCGGCACACCCACGGGCCGGTCGAGATCCGGCAGGTGGCTGTCGGCCGTCTCGGATTCGGCCTTCTGGATGCGGCGCTCGACCTCGCGGACGGTCTCGAGATATTGGCCGACCCTGTTCCGATCCTCCGGACCCAGCGTGCGCTGGAGGCGCGAGATGTCCTCGCGCACCCAGTCGAGGAGGCTCGCCCGCTTCTGCAGCGCTGCGCGGCGGTCGGCGGCGCTTCCCCCTTCGCCGAACAGGCGCTCGAAGACGATGCGTGGGTGCGCCTCTGCCGGAAGGGGCGTCGTGGGCGACGACCACGAGAGATTGTTCTGATAGACACACGCGTACCCGTTGTCGCATTGGCCCACGGTCTGGAGCAGATCCATCGACAGTTCGAGCGATGGCAGCAGCGTCTGCCGGCCGATCTGCTGGGCGGCAATCTGATCGACGGTCGTGCCGAGGTGGTAGTCCGTGCTTTCGGTCCACTTGGCGGTCGCCGCACTCAGAAAGGCCGCATTGGAGGTCGCGTGGGTGCCCGGGTAGGCATTCTTCAACTCCAGGTTGCTGATCACCGTCAGTTGATCGACCACCGGCGCCAGCGAGCGGAGAGCGGGGGAGAGCTCGGTGAGTGCGCCTTCGCCGGTCGGCGTCCATCGAGGGAGGTCGCATCCCATCGGCATGTAGACAAATCCCAGGCGCCGCACGGGCTCCGCCGGCGTCATGGCCAGCGCGGTCATCGACGGAACCATGGCATCGAGCAGGGGGAGCGCCAGTCCCGCGCCGACACCCCGGAGGAACGTGCGACGCGGCAGGGCTTTCTTGGTGATGATCATCGGGACGTCCTCATCTGAAAGGGCGGGCTCTTCACGATACCGAGGATGATCGAGGAGAGACGGAAATCCTGCGACCGCGACTGGCGCACGACGGCGCGTACCGCGGGCGCATCGTAGGACTCGACGCCGCGTCCCGAGGCATAGGTCAGGAGCTTTTCGGAGAAGGCGCCGACGAACAGCTCCGGCCGGCGCAGCAGTGCCGCTTCGAGTCCGCCGACATCGGTGAACCGGCTGCCGTCGGGGAGACCTCCGGACGCGTCGATGGGCGTCCCGGCTTCAGCCGTTCGCCGTCGCCCGACGGCATCGAACTTCTCGAGCGACAGGCCGGCAGGATCCATCAGGTTGTGACAGCCGGCGCAAGCCGGGTTGCGCCGGTGCTCGGCCAGCCGCTCGCGTACCGACAGGCGGCCGTCAACCGTATTGTCTTTCAACGCCGGGACGTCCGCGGGCGGTGGCGGTGGAGGGACGCCCAGCAGCGTCTCGAGGATCCACTTGCCGCGCAGCACGGGCGAGGTCCGGGTCGCATAGGAGGTGACCGTCAGGATGCCCCCCTGACGCAGCAGCCCGCCGCGCCAGCTGTCCTCGTCGAGCGCGATGCGCCGGAAGCGGCTGCCGTACACGTGAGGGATGCCGTAGTGCCGGGCCAGCCGCTCGTTGACGAACGTGTACTTCGCGCGCAGCAGGTCGAGCACGCTCCGGTCCTCGCGCAGGATGCTCTCGAAGAAGAGCTCCGTCTCGCGTCGGAACGCCTGACGGAGGTTGTCGTCGAAGTCGGGGAACAGGCGCATGTCCGGAGTGATCGCATCGAGCGTGCGCAGGTGCAGCCATTGCGACGCGAAGTTGCTGACGAGCGCGCCCGACCGCGGATCGGCGAGCATGCGACGCACCTGTCGGTCGAGCACCGCCGGTTCGCGCAGCGTGCCCGCGATGGCCGCGTCGAGCAGTGCATCGTCCGGAATGCTGCTCCACAGGAAGAACGAGAGTCGGGAGGCGAGCTCGAGATCGCTGACGCGATACGCCGTCCCGGGCCGGACGCCGTCAGGGTCCTGTTCGAGACGGAAGAGGAAACGGGGGCTGACCAGCACGCCTGACAGGGCCATTTCGATGCCCGCATCGAACCCGCCGTCCGCACGCGCCTTCCGGTACAGCTCGAGCGGCCCCTGCAGGTCTGCGTTCGTGACGGGGCGCCGGTAGGCCCGTCGCATCAGCGCCGCAAGGATCCGCCTGGCGCAATCGTCCTCCTGGTCCGAATCCGCGGGTCGAGACAGAAAGATGCGGCGGCGGCTGGGGGTGTCTCCGGGATCTCCTGCCGCGTACGGACCGACGATCGACACCGCGTAGATGGCCGGCTGCACTCGCGGATGCCGGTAGGAATTGAAGTGCGCCTGGTAGGGCTGACGCGCAGTCTCCAGGAGCACGGAAGGCTTCTTCAGGAATGTCGCCGCGATCACGTGAGGGCCGGCCGGCACGGCCACGCGCGCCTTGAGGTGCTGGTCGGCTTTATCGTGGGAAGGTTGATCCTCTTCGGTGGGACCGGTTCCCGGCTGTACCGGTTTGACCGTGAAGAGCTGCACGCGCGCGTTGTCGAGCAGCAGCTCGAGATCGTGCGGTTCGCTCAACCCTTCGACGTGCTCGTCGCGATCGCGCGTCAGCCGGACCTGGATTTCGTACTCGCCGTCGAGCGGGAAGTTGTAAGGCACCACCGCCCCGCCGCGGGTGCCGATCGGAAGGCCCTCGAGGTGTTCTTCCTGGGTCAGGTCCGCCGGAATCCTGATGGTGTCGCCCCCCGGAGAACGGCTTGGACGCCCGACCGCCGCGCGGCTGATCTTTTCCGCGGCTGAGATATACCGGTCCAGCAGCGTCGGCGACAGGTCCCCGACGGTGACGTTGTCGAAGCCGTAACTGGATTCGTCCGCAGGCAGCAGCGACGTGACGTCGACGTCGAGCGCGAGGAGATCGCGAACCGCGTTCCGGTATTCGGTTCGAGTGAGCCGTCGGATCGTGGCCGTTCGACCGGGATTCGGATGCGCCGCGGCCTCGCGGTCGAGCACGGCCTCGAGGGATGCGATCACCGCCTCGTAGGTGCGATCGTCCGGTCGGTCTTTTCCGATCGGCGGCATCTGGCGCGCGCGAAGCTTGCGCACGACCTTCTCCCAGACGTCCGGATGCTGGAGGACACCATCCGCCGCGACCGTGTCGAGCGCAAGCCCACCCTTTTTCTTGTCCTCGTCATGGCAGGTCACGCAGTACTCGTCCACCATCGCGCGATGAGGGCCGGCCGCCACGTGCGGGCCCGGATGCGGCTGGCGTGCTTCCACCGTGAACACGAAACCGGCAGCCGCCAGGACACCCGCTATTCCGAACGAGACTCCGGCTCTGCCGGCGCACACGCCCATATGCGGGCATCATACGCGACCTTGCGAGACCGTGATCACGTCCGGGGCGCGAAAATGAAGTTCGGCAAAGGGATGCCGAGACCGGCTCGGGCGCCGGCCCGTCGATCATCCCAGGTCGTGGACGATGGCCGCCGTGATCTGCGTGGTGGTCATCGTCCCACCGATGTCCGGTGTCAGGTGACTCCCGGCCAGGGTGCGCTCGACGGCCTGGCGAATGGCCGCCGCCGCGTCCGCTTCGCCGAGCCACTCGAGCATCATGGCCGCGCTCAGGATGGCGCCCGTCGGGTTGGCGATCCCCTTCCCGGCGATGTCAGGCGCGGATCCGTGGACCGGCTCGAAGAGCGAAGGGAACCGTCGTTCCGGATTCAGGTTCGCCGACGGATTCAGGCCCAGACTTCCGGTGATGCCCCCGGTCAGGTCGCTGAGGATGTCGCCGAAGAGGTTCGACCCGACGATCACGTCGAAGGTGTGCGGCCGCCGCACGAGCTCGAGCGTCGCCGCATCGATGTGCAGCTTTTCGACCGACACATCCGCGAAGTGGGGGCCCATCTCCGCCAGCACGCGGTCCCACAGCACATAAGCGTACCGCTGCGCGTAGGACTTGGTGATCATCGCGAGCCGCCGTCGGCGGGTCCGCGCCAGGTCGAACGCAAAGCGCAGGATCCGCTCGACGCCCCGCCTGGTGTGGACCGCGGTCTGCAACGCGACCTCATGGGGCGTGTCCACCGCGAGCACGCCGCCATTGTCGACGTATTCCCCCTCTGAATTCTCGCGGACGACCACGAGGTCGATCGGGGCGCCGCTGCGGAGCGGGCCGGGGACGCCGGGAAACGTGCGGGCCGGACGGGTGCACGCGTAGAGATCGAACGCCTGGCGCAGGCGAATCAGCGGTGCGAGCGTGATGTGATCCGGCAGCCGTGCCGGCCACCCGACGGCCCCGAGGAAGATCGCGTCGAACCGGCGCAGCGTCGCCAGGAAGTCGTCCGGCGCCACCTGTCCGTGCCGTTCGAAATGCACCATCCCCCAGTCGAATCGCTCGTAATCGAGGCGGAACCGGCCCGCCTGTTGCTCAGCGGCGGCCAGCACCGTGACGGCCGCGTCGAGCACGTCCGGCCCGATGCCGTCTCCGGGGTACAAGGCGATGCGGTAGGTCTTCATATGCGCGCATTATCGCCGGAACAAAGGCGTTCCGGCCGCGTCGTCGTCAGGGTCCGGGATGGTTCAGCCACGACGCCGGGCAACCAAACCGACAGCGGGTGATTTCGGTGCCCGATCGATCAGCGCCCGCAGGAACGTTCCCTCGAGCGCGGCCATGAGGGAGCTGTCGGCCGAAGACTCCGGCTACCGCATCCCGCAGGCGAAATTCACCGCATCGTCCGTGCTTCCGGATCCGCGATAGAGGGCCACCTGGGGGTAGGGACAGAGCGGACGCGTGCGGTCGACCACGCCGTCGGTCGAGTGCGACGCAAGAATCCGATCGGGCGGCGCGCCGTGTTCGACCCACTGCTCGAGCGCACCGATCATGTCGAAGGCGTTCGGTCCGTCCCCTCCGCCGCAGTGCGCCACGCCGGGCGCCATGAAGAGCCGGTAGGCCGCCTGCACGCGCGCCGCGTCTCCCAGCGCCTTGACCACGCGCAAGTAATACTGCGTGCTGTTGCCTGGGGAGATCTGGGGATCGCTCCACCCGTGGTAATGAATCAGCTTTCCCCCGCGATCGATGAACGGCTTCAGGTCCGGGTCGAGAGCGTTGATGACGCCGGCGTCCGCCGCTTCTGCACGGACGATGTCCGACTCGAAGTGGAACCGCCGGACGTCCCATGCCGGGTCCTTGAACACGATGAACCGGAACTGGTCGAGTCCTGTCGCGCGCGCCGATGCGGTCCAGCCCATGCTGGTCCACCCCAACTCGCTGCCGGGCGCGAGCCCTGTAATGGGGCGCTGGCTCGTCGGATTGACTGGGGAGTCGTACATCAGTCGCACCGTCTCGACCTGCGCGGGCGTGAGACAGGCGTCCGCACCGGAGCCGTGGCACTCGAGCGCGGCGGGGTCGAACACGCAGCTCGCGGGATTGTCGATGATGCCGTCGCTCACGCCGTCCCGCGCATCGCAGGCCTGGAGCACCGAGTGGTGAAGGGCCTGGATCTGGACCTGTGACAGCCGCGCCGACGCATTCGTCTCGAGCGCCCTCGCGACCCGCATCGCCTGCGCGGCACGTCCCGTCCAGTCGAGCCCTGGCGCGCCCGCGATGATGCCGTCGAAATCCGCTGGAAAGCGCTGCGCTTCCTTCATCGCCTGGCGTCCGCCGGCCGAACAGCCGTTCCAGTAGGCGAATCGTGGACCGGCATCGTAGTAAGCGGCGATGATGGCCTTCGAGGCGACCGTCATCTCGTGCACAGCGCGCCAGCCGAAATCAGTCACTTTCTCCGGGTGCCCGAGTGCAAAATCAGCGCTTCCCCCGACATGCCCCGTGTCCGTGGAGGCCGTGGCATCCCCGCCCGCCAGCGCCGCCGCCATCGGCCGGTATGCGATCGCCCCACTGAAGGCGCCGTTGCCGACGGCCTGGAGCCTGCCGTTCCACCCGTACGCCGGCATCCACACCTCGATGCGGATATCCGAATCGGGCGTCGGCGTCAGCGTCGCCGTCACGCGGCAGAATGCGGGCAGTGTCCGGAACACTGCAGGGGAGCCGCTGTCGGCGGCTGGAGTGAAGGCCCCGGCCTCCGTCACCTGCGCGAGCATGATCCGTGCGTTCGGGAGGGACAGCATGCGCAGCGCGCCGCATGAACCGGCGGCCGAAAGCGTTCTAGGCTGATCGAGCGTCGCCAGCCCGCATCCGATGACGAACGCCGCGACAGTGCCCGCGCGGGTTCGAGGGTGCCCGATCATTGCAGCTCCTGTCCGTTGATGGCGGCGAGGATCATGCGAGTCGATACGGATGGATACGAGGGTGTTCGTGATCGCCGCCGGTTGGACCGAGAACAGGCCGCGACCGGATCAAGCGCGCGGACTGGTCGCGCTCATTCGGACGGTCCCGCGTCCAGGGTGTGCCGATCAGCGGCGGTCGAATGGCTGGCAGTGTCCCCCATGAGTTCGGCCGGGCACCTGAGCCATTGGGGAAACTCTTCGCGAATTGTTGCCGCGTGGGAGTTATACAGTGTGGAGAAGGCGGGACA
>JANMCN010000037.1:0-1923 GCA_031361295.1 Acidobacteriota bacterium
GAGTGACCGAGGAGAGCGTGGTCGATCTCGCACGCGTCGAGCAGCTCGTGCGCGGCCGGGCACAGGCCGGCGACAGGAGCCTGTACGACGTCGCGCGAATCGAGACCGAGACCGAAACTCTCCGGGTCGCGGTGATGAACAACGGGGCGGACGTCGCCGATGCCGCCGGACACCTCGCGGCGCTGCTGGGATTTGCCGGGTGGTCGCCGCGCGCAATCGGGAGCCTCGACGCGACGAGCAGTGTGCCGGCCGATCCCGATGTGCTGTGGGCGAGCGCGTTGCAGCGGCATCCGGCCCTGGCCGCGGCGCGTGAACGGCAGGCCGCCGCGCGCGGCGGCCTGGTCCTCGCGCGTCGCGAACGCCTGCCGATACCCGCAATCAGTGCCGGTACGCAGGTGACGCAGCAGGTACACGGCACCTCCGCATTTGTCGGCTTCTCGATCCTGGTCTCGTTGTTCGACCGGAACCAGGGGGCCATTGCCCGCGCCGCTGCGCAGGTTGACGTGGAATCGCTGGCGCTCGACGCCGACATGGCCGAAGCCCGGGCGGACGTCGATCGTGCCGGCCTGGTGCTGGCCCGGCGCCGCGATGCGCTGAACAGGCTCGAGCGGGAGGTCATCCGGCGTCTGCCGACGCTGCGTCGCATGGCGGAGGACGCCTACCGCGAAGGCAACGGAGACATCCTCGAGCTGCTCGACGCGATCCGGACACTGAAGGACATTCAGGTGTCGCGCGTGCAGCAGCTTCAGAGCGTGCGGCTCGCGGAGGAGCAGGTCGTGTCCGTCGCCGGCCTCGACCTGCCGTCAGACAGGAAGTGATCGTGGCGGCGAGAGCTTCAGGCGACGCGCCCGGACCGTTGTTGCGCCTGCGTCTCGTGCACGCCGGCTGCCTTCTGGCCGCTTTGATGCTGACCTCTGCCTGCATCCGGCGGCCGCACGACCCCGGGCCCCGCCAGTGGCAGATGCGAGGGGTTGTCGTCGGCGTCCACGGCTCTGCTCTCGAGCTGAGGCACAAGACCGGCCAGACTGTCACGCTTCTGCTCGACCAACAGACCACGTATACCCACGGGGGCGACGCGGCCAGCGTCGAACGGCTGCTCCCGGGCACACGCGTCATGGTGGACATCGAGACGTCCGCGGGCCTTCCGCGCGCACGACACATCAGGATCTTCGGCCGCCCGTCCACGGGCTCCGCCGCCAACACACGTCACGGTTACGGGCCTTCTCCGACCGGGATGTCGAAGTGGTGCACGTCCTCCCGCGTGCCCAGGGATTCGTAGAGTCGAATCGCCGGGTCATCCTCGGGGTCAGCCTGGACATAGATCACATACGCCTTCCGCTGGACCGCCAGGCGCTGCAGTTCCTTGATGAGTTGTGTCGCGACGCCCCGTCGCCGGTGATCCGCGGCGATCGCCAGGTCGTTAATGTAGATCTCGCGCCGGTCCTGCTCGAACTTGTCGAGCTCGTAGGCGGCCAGGCCGCCCACCACGTCCTCGCCGTTCATCGCGACCACCACGATGAAGTGCGGTTTCGACAGCAGCGCGCGCAGGTACTCGTCGCCCGGCACCGCGGCCTGGTAGGCGTCGATGTCGTTGAAGGCCTCGCCGAACACTCCGAGAAGCGCCTTCAGCAGGTGCACGTCGGCAGGCGAAAGGGTTCGGCAGGTATATGGCATGGCGCGTCGATGGTCCTTACAAGCGAGTGGGCGGGGTGTGTGAGGCAGAATACACCGGCTTCGCCCGGTGCCTGCTGACAGCGAGACTCACCGCGCGCGCAGTCGTTCCCGTGCGAATGGCATGCGCTTGCGGGGCAGGCTCCAGGTCGTGCGTGATAAGATCGCACACTGCCTTCCGGCGGGAAGCCGGCTGGATGTGACGGTTGACAATGAATCGGCCGACCCCGCGGACGGGCCAGATCCGCCGCA
>JANMCN010000053.1:0-12692 GCA_031361295.1 Acidobacteriota bacterium
GATCAGCCCTCGGTGGGACACGGCGTCGAGGCTGGCGAGACTCGCGTTCGCCGCGACAGACATCTCGAGCACGACACCGTGCTGGCGCCGATCTTCGGGCACGTATCCGATCCCCAGCCGCACGGCGTCGTTCGGCGACCCAATCGCGGCCGGCGTTCCGCGCACCAGGATGTCTCCCGAGTCCGCGGGCGTGAGGCCGAAGAGCGTCTCGGCGAGCTCCGTGCGTCCGGAGCCGACGAGTCCGGCGATGCCGAGAATCTCTCCCCTGTGGACCGCCAGCGACACGTCGCGCAGGCCGCTGGCGCGCCGGGTCAGGTGCCGGGCCTCGAGCGCGATCGCGCCGGCGTCCACCGCCCGCTTCGGGAAGACGGCTGCCAGCTCACGACCCACCATGAGGTGAATGAGTTCGGACCGATCGACGTCACCGCGAGGCCGCGTCGCAATCGTCCGTCCGTCGCGAAGGACGGTGATGCGGTCCGCGATCGCCGCAATCTCCTCGAGCCGGTGGGAGATGTAGACCATGCCGACCCCGTCCTCGCGGAGGCGCGCGATGACGGAGAACAGCCGGTCGACCTCACGCGCGCTGAGCGACGCCGTCGGCTCGTCCATGATCAGAATCCGGGCCTCCGCGCCAATCGCCTTCGCGATCTCGACCACCTGCTGCTCCGGCATGCTGAGCGACTCGACGAGCCGATCGGGATCGATCGGCGCCCCGACGCGCGCGAGCAGATCCGCCGCCCGCCGGCGGCGGGCGTTCCAGCGGACGCGGCCCCAGGGCCTCACGTCCTCGAGCGCCAGGGCGATGTTCTCGGCGACGGTGAGGTGCGGGAACAATGAGGGCTGTTGATAAATTGCGGCGATCCCCATCCCGCGGGCCGTGTGCGGATCCAGGTGCGGCACGGACCGGCCCGCGATGAGGAGCGTGCCCGCGTCGGCGCGCTCGGCCCCGGTGACGATCTTGATGAAGGTGGACTTGCCGGCGCCGTTCTCGCCGACGAGCGCATGCACCTCGCCGGCGCGCAGCTGAAAGGACACGTCGGCCAGCGCACGGACGCCCGCGAACGACTTGCTGATGCCGCGCGCCTCCACGAGCAGGGGCGTGCCCGGCGCGGCGGACGGATTACCGGTCATCGGATCTCATGACAGCTCACAGCGGCGCGTCCCGGTTTCCCAATTGCGGGTCTTCGCCCGGTTTGATGCCGTTGCGCATACTGGAACGGCATCAATGGCGTTTCGAGTTATTTACTCAGTAAATCTACGCACGTGGAAGGCTGAGGCTTCCAGGCGTATTGCGCAGTGCGAAATATTAGAGCATAATATTGTCGCCCCGCCCGCCCGCGGTGATTCGGCAGAACGACCATGAGCTCCAAGCCGCCCGCGAGAGACCCGTATCTCGTCAAGTCCGTCGTGCATTCGTCGCAGCTGCTGTCGGCATTCCGCTCCTCCGGGGAGGCGCTTCCTTTGCGCGAGGTGGCCGCGCGGAGTGGCCTGCCGAAAAGCATGGCGTTCAGGCTCTTGTACACCCTGGAGCGCTGCGGCATGATCGAGAAAGTCGGCGAAAACCTGTATCGCTCGCACCTGCGCCCGTTCAAGCAGCGACCGTACCGCCTCGGGTATGCGGCGCAGGGAACCGATTACCAGTTCTCAAAGGAGATTTCGATCGGGCTGCAGCGGGCGGCGGCGGCCCAGGGGATCGAGCTCATCTCGGTCGACAACCGGTACAACCCGAAGACCGCCCAGCGGAACGCCGACGTGCTGGTGCGCGAGAAGGTCGACCTCGTCATCGAGTTCCAGACCGACGAGCACGTCGCCCCGATTGTCGCGGCAAAGTACCGCGAGGCCAACATCCCGCTGATCGCCATCGAAGTGCCGCATCCTGGCGCCACCTATTTTGGCGCCAACAACTACGAGGCGGGGCTCATCGGCGGTCGTCACCTCGGGCGCTGGGCGAAACAGCATGGGCCATCGGACGTGACGGAAATCATCCTCCTGGCGCTCGAACGCGCCGGGAGCCTCCCGAAGATGCGGCTGACCGGCATGCTCGTCGGGATGAAGGAGGTCTGTCCGCAGCTCGAGAACGCCCAGGTCGCATACCTGGAAGGGGACGGCAAGCTCGGCGACAGCTTCGAGGCGATGCGCAAGCACCTGCGCACCACCCGCGCCCGCCGGTTCCTCATCGGCGCCATCAACGACCCGAGCGCCCTCGGCGCTCTTCGCGCCCTCCACGAAGCGGGGCGAAGCGAGTCCGCCGCGATCATGGGCCAGAACGCGTCACCCGAAGGGCGCGCCGAGCTGCGTGAACCGGGCACCCGGCTGGTCGGCTCCGTCGCCTATTTCCCCGAAAAATATGGCGCCGAGCTCGTGACCGTGGCGCTCGACATCCTGCACCGCCGCCCGGTGCCCCCCGCCGTCTTCGTCAAACATCAGCTCGTCACGCCAGACACCGTCGATCACATATATCCCCACGTCCGCCTGACGCAGGCGCCTGCCGTCGCCCTCCCGTAGCCCGTGCCTCGTCGTGACGTGGCGCCTCGCCCCACCGCACCCCAGCCCGTGGCCCGTGGCCCGTGGCACGTGGCACCTTGCGCTTTGCACGTTGCACGTTGCACGTTGCACGTTGCACGTTATGTTATCGAAGGAACGCCTCCGGCAAGCCGCCATCCACCGGGATGACATGCCCCGTCGTCTTGGCGCTCTGGTCGCCGGCGAGCCAGCAGATCGCGTTGGCGTTGTCGATGGGCAGAATCGGCCGGCGCGTGATGGTACGGCGGGCGTAGAACTCCGCCAGCTTGTGCCGGAGGTCCTCCGTGGACTCCGACTCGCTGTACTCCAGGCTGTATTTCTGGAGCGCCACGATCACGCGGTCGCGGGGGAACATGGAGGACCCGGCGATCACCGTCGCCGGTGCGATGCCGTTCACCCGGATGAGGGGACCAAGGCCCACGGCCAGCTCGCGGATCAGGTGATTGATTGCGGTCTTGCTCACGTCGTAGGCTTCGCTGCCCGCCTTCGGCACCACCGCGTTTGCGGAGCTCGTGAGCACGATGGACGCCGGCAGGTTCTGCGCCTTGAGGACCCGCGCGGCTTCCTGCGCGAGGATGTAGTTCGACGTCAGGTTGATCTGCAGCGCGCGCGCCCACACGCCTTCCGCGGGCACCGACGGATCCGGCGTCGGATACCACGCGGCCGTATTGATCACCGCGTCGAACCCGCCGAACTGCCGGACCGTGGCGCGGAGCCCGGCCGTCATGGTCTCGCGTGCGGTGAGGTCCATCGCGGCCGTCATCACCATCTCCACCGATGACGCCTTGACCGCTTCGGCCTTCGTCTCTTCGGCGCCCGCGGTGTTCGTGTCGGCGATCACGACGTGCCCGCCGCGCCTGGCGATCTGGATGGCCACCTCACGTCCGATCCCGCTGCCTCCGCCGACGACGACCAGCACCTTGCGGCTGAACTCCTTCTCCGCCGGCATGCGCTGCAGCTTGGCTTCCTCGAGCGCCCAGTACTCGATGCGAAAGGCCTCGGTGCGGGGGAGCGCGACGTAATTCTGGAAGCTCGTGAAATCCTTCGCCTGCTCGGGACGACGCACCTGCGGCAGCGCCGCGCCCGGCCCGCTCTCGTCGTCGAGCGCATTCGCCCCCGCCATCACGTGAATCGCATTCACGAAGAACTCCGAGGTGATTCGCGCCTCGCGCTTGTCCTTGCCGAATCCGAACAGCCCGAGACCGGGCACGACCACGACGGACGGGTTCGCATCGCGGAGCGCCGGAGAATGCGTGTCGGCGCAGGCGCCGTAGTATTCGGCGTAGTCGGACCGGTACTTCGCGGCGCGTTCCCCGATCAGCTGCTCGAGCTGTGCGGCATCGCCGCGGCCGGGATCCCACGGGATGAACATCGGCGAGATCCGCGTCCTCAGGAAGTGATCCGGGCAACTCGTGCCCATCCGGCACAGGTCTTCCGCCCAGTGCGCATTCGCAAACGTCATCGCATCGTCCGAGCCGTCGTAGTGCGCGATCACGCGCCGGTTCGACGAGACGACGCCCCGGAGATACGGCAGGAGCGCCGTGACCGCGGCTTCGCGATCGGCCACGACGGCGGCGGTTTTCGGCCCGCCGAAGGGGGGCTTGCCCGAGCGCCGCGAGTGCTGCTGGATGAAGTCCCCCATCTCGTCGATCGTGCGGATGCTGCTCATGTAGCAGTCACGCTGCGTCTCGCCCCAGGTGAAGAGCCCATGGCCCCCGAGGATCAGGCCGTCGCAGCCCGGGGTCGCGTCGACCGCGCGCTTGAGCATCAGCGCCAGCTCGAATCCGGGGCGCTGCCATGGCACCCAGATGATCTTCCGGCCGTACGTGCGGTTGAACTCCTGCATCTTGCGCTCGCCATTGGCGCTCGCCGCGAGTGCGATCGCCCAGTCGGGATGCAGGTGGTCGACGTGGGGGAACGGCAGGAACGCGTGGAGGGGCGTGTCGATGGACGCCGCCACGCGGCTCTCGCCGAACGCGCAGAGCGGATACATCGAGACCATCTCGTCCTCGAAGGGTTCGCCACGATAGCGCGCAATGAGGCTGTCGAGCTTGTCGAGATACAGGATCGCGAAGCCGGACGTGCTGATGGATCGCAGATCCCCGCCACTGCCCTTGACCGCCATCACTCGCTGCGGCTGCCCGGTGAGCGGATCGATCATGTCGAACTTCGAACTGGTATTGCCCCCTCCAAAATTGGTGATCCGGAGATCGGCTCCAAGCAGGTTGGAGCGGTACCGGAGCAGGTCGAGCGGGTTCGCCTCGAGCTTCGCGGCTTCCCGCTCGTCCCAGAGGTTCTTCAGAAACTTCGTGCCGGTCTCCGTCTCAGACACAGGTCATCTCCACGTATTCGAGAAAGCGCGGGTAATGGGTATCCCAGACATCCGCCGCGACGGGTTCGAAGCGATCCACCGGGAACGACCGCTCGATGATCGTGCGCGCCTCGGCGAGCGACGATACGGCCCCCGTGGCCAGCATCTGCATCGCGATGTTCCCCAGGGCGGTGGCTTCAACCGGCCCGGCGACCACGGGTCGCCCCGTGGCGTCGGCCGTGAACTGGTTGAGCAGCCGGTTGCGCGATCCGCCGCCCACGATTCGGATTTCCTCGAAGGTCGTGCCCGTGAGCTCCTCGAGCGATCGCAGCACGACGCGGTACTTGAAGGCGAGGCTCTCGAGGATCGCACGCGCGAAGGCCGCGGGAGAATCCGGCACGATCTGGCCGGTCTGCCGGCAGTATGCCGCGATCGCCTCCACCATGTCGGGCGGCTGGAAGAACCCGCGGTGATCCGGGTCGACGAGCGATCGGAACGCACGGGGCTCGTCGGCGGCCGCCGCCAGCAGGGTCTCGTAGGGCAGATCGAGGCCCGAGGCCGCCCACGAGCGGCGGCAGGCCTGCAACAGCCACAAGCCCCCGATGTTCTTGAGCAGGCGGGTCGTGCCGCAGACCCCGCCTTCGTTCGTGAAGTTCAGGTCGCGCGCCCTCGCCGAGATCACCGGGGCGTCGCGCTCGGTCCCGAGCAGCGACCAGGTCCCCGAGCTCAGGAACGCCGAGGTTCCTCCGGCACGGACGGAGGCCACGGCCGACCCCGTGTCGTGGCACGCCGGCACGACAACCGGCGTGCCCGCGAGCGCCGTGCTCACGTCGGCGCGCACGTGCCCGACGAGCGTGCCCGGCTCGACGAGATCGGGCAGGAGGCGGGTGGGGATGTCGAGATCGTCCAGCAGGCCGGTGGCCCATCGTCGCGTCTTCGCCTCGATGAACTGGGTCGTCGTCGCCATCGTGTATTCGGCGGTGATCTCCCCCGTCATCCAGTAGTTCAGGAGATCCGGGATGGTCACGAACCGTGTCGCCGCCGCAATCAGTTTCGGCGTGGCCTGGCAGGCGGCATACAGCTGGTACAGCGTATTGAACGTGAGGAACT
The DNA here is from genome assembly GCA_031361295.1 of Acidobacteriota bacterium. Lineage (GTDB taxonomy): Bacteria > Acidobacteriota > Vicinamibacteria > Vicinamibacterales > 2-12-FULL-66-21 > JALZOC01. The sequence continues at coordinate 5,945 of JANMCN010000053.1, forward strand.
GGATGCCGGTGATCGCGTAGATCTGCTCCCGCGAGACGCGGCGCCACACGTCCGCCAGCACACCGTCGGTGCGCGTATCCCGATAGTGATAGGGATTCTCCAGCAGGCCGCCGCGTTCGCCGAGCAGCGCATAATCGCAGCCCCACGTATCGATGCCGATGCTCTCGGGCGCATGTTCCGCCGCGCGCTCGAGGCCGCGCCGGATCTCGAGCCACAGGCGAAGCACGTCCCACTGGATGGATCCATGGTGCGCCACCGGCTCGTTGGGGAACCGGCACAGCTCGTCGAGCGAGAGGATGCCGGACCGCAGGCGTCCCAGCATGGCGCGGCCGCTCTCGGCGCCCAGATCGATTGCGAGAAAGTGAGCACTCATGCAGCCGGAAAGCCCGTGACGCCTGACGCGCGATTCGTGCAGCGGGATGGACGCGCGCGGGACCCGCCCGCGCGGCGAACAGCATACGCCCCACCTTCGTGGATCACAAAAGCATTCCATGAAAGGCCGCCAAATCGCAACGCACGACACCGGGCCGTCGCGCGGACGTGCCCCACGTCATCCGACGGGAAGGGCGGCTCCGGTCCGGGCGATCTCGACGGCGCGCGCGGGAGACCGTGCCGCGCCGATGCGCCGTATTGCACTGCACAATGCCGGGGCCCCGCACCGGCGCACGCGGTCGCCTCAGCATTCCGCTACGGCTCGGCGCATGTTTGCTGAGTATTTGACTCGAGGGGAGCGACGACGTACGCTCCCCGCCACGGAGCCGGCTCAGGACTGCTGCGCCGGATCGGTCGTCGACCGCGCAACGAACCCAATCGATCCGGGCCGGCGCGAGGGCCTTTCGTCAACGGAGGAGTACCACAGTGAAATCTTTTTGCAGGATCGTACTCGCGGCCGCGGCGCTCGTCGCGCTCGGAGGGAGCCTGAACATCCTTCAGGCGCAGGGCCTCACGGGACAGATCTCCGGCACGGTGACGGACTCGGGCGGGGGCGTGCTTCCGGGCGCGACCGTGGTCATCAAGAACGCCGGCACCAACCTGACACGCGAAACCATCACGGGCGCCGACGGGGCCTTCCTGTTCCCCGACCTGCTCGCCGGCAAGTACGACATCACCGTGACGGTCAGCGGCTTCAAGACATACGAACAGAAGGGCATCAACCTCGCGTCCACCGAGCGTGTCGGCCTCCGCGCGATCGCGCTCGAAGTCGGCGGCCTGCAGGAGACCGTGACCGTCGAGGCCGGGTCGGTGCAGGTCCAGACCACCACGGCGGCGCGTTCCGGCTTGATCACGCGCGAGAACATCGACGACATCGCGACGAAGGGGCGCGACTTCGCCGGCCTGCTCAAGCTGCTGCCGGGGGTCGTGGACGTCAGCAACCGCGAAGCGCCGGGCTGGGGCAGCATGGGCGGCCTCTCGATCAACGGCCGCAGCGGCGGCTTCAATTTCTCCTACGACGGCGTGACCAACAAGGACACCGGGTCCAACAGCGGCAACTACGCCGCGCCCGCGCTCGATTCGATCGCGGAGGTCCGGGTGCAGACCTCGAACTTCCAGGCTGAGTACGGCCGCAGCTCGGGTGCCACGATCACCGTCATCACGCGCAGCGGGTCGAAGGACTTCCACGGCAGCGCGGCTTACTACAAGCGCGACACGAAGCTGAACGGCAACGAGTTCAGCCGCCGGCAGCAGTGCGGCCTCGGGGTGAAGCCGCAGTGCGATCCCCCGCTCTACAAGTTCGACAACGAGGCCTGGACGCTCGGCGGCCCGGTGCTGGTCCCGGGAACCGGCTTCAACAAGGGGCGCAACAAGCTGTTCTTCTTCTTCTCGCAAGACATCCTGCAGCGGACCGACCCCGGCAACCTGAACCAGCGCCGGATGCCGACGGCGCTCGAGCGCAAGGGAGACTTCTCGCAGACCTTGGACGCGCAGGGCCGGCTCGTCATGATTCGCGACCCGCTGCTTCCGGGCAATTGCTCGGCGACCACCGGCGGGCCGGCGTGTTTTCCCGGGACCGTCATCCCCGCCGCGCGCTTCGACGCCGTGGGCTCCGCGCTGTTGAACCTGTTTCCCCTGCCGAACGCGGAAGACCCGACGGGCGGCCGGCAATATAACTACGTGTTCCAGACCGTGCAGGACTGGCCGCGCAACGACCAGGTGCTGCGCGTGGATTACAACATCGCGCCGAAAACCACGGCGTACGGACGGTTGCAATGGGGTTACGAGAAGCGGGCCGGCGGTGTGTCGTTCCTCGGATCCACGGGCGCGGGCTGGCCGCAGCAGCCGAGCAAGTACGAGATCGACACGGTCAGCTACGTCAACACGCTCCTTCATACGTTCAACCAGACGACGTTCGCCGAATTCACCGTCGGCGTGAACTGGGCCCACCAGTACACGAGCGCGCTCGACCAGGCGGCCATCGACATCAACGATCGCACCAAGGTGCTGCCGTCGTTCCGGCAGTTCTTCCCGTCGGCCAACCCTGACAACCTGCTCCCGCAGGCCAGCTTCAGCGGCGGCGTGCCCGGCACGATCGGCTCGTTCAACGTCGAGAGCCGCTGGCCGTTCTTCGGCTACAACACGCTGTTCAACATCTCGGGCAACCTCACCAAGATCAAGGGCGCCCACAACATGAAGACCGGGATCTTCGTGGAACACACGACGCGGCCCGCGCAGCGGTCCGCGACGTTCAATGGTTCGCTCAGCTTCAACACGGACGGCTCCAACCCGCTCAACACCAACCTGGGCTTCGCGAACGGCCTCCTCGGCGCAGTCACGAGTTATCAGGAGGCGAACGGCCACCCGTCGGCGCACGGCGAGTTCATGAACACCGAGTTCTATGCGCAGGACAACTGGCGCCTGAAGCGGAACTTCACCATCGACGCCGGCGTGCGCTTCTACTACATCACCCCGACCCGCAGCCAGGGCGACAAGGTGGCGCAGTTCGAACCCGGCCAGTTCAGCGCATCCCAGGCGCCGCTCCTGTACCAGCCCACGCTGGTCGGAGGGACCCGCGCCGCCAGGAACCCGCTGACCAACGACATCCTGCCCTTCGTCTACGTTGGGCGACTCGTGCCGAACTCCGGTAACTTCACCAACGGCATGGTCGTCTACGACAACACGCCGCAAAGGAAGAACCCCTTCAAGGTGGCGCCCCGCCTGGGCTTTGCCTGGGACGTGACGGGCGACGGCAAGACGGCGGTCCGCGGCGGCGCCGGCGTGTTCTACGATCGCTACTCCGACGACAACATTCTCGACCTGATCGAGCTCCCGCCGCTCCTCCAGACGTTCACGACCAACTACACGACCGTCTCGGAGCTCCTGGCGAGCCCGCTGACCGCGACGCCAACCGCCGTGCGCCGCATCCAGGAGTTCGTGCCGCCGGTCGTCTACAACTGGAGCCTCGGCGTCCAGCGCGACATCGGCTGGCAACTGATCGCCGACCTCGCCTACGTCGGCAATGCCGCCCGGCACCAGTTGATCACGAGGCAGATCAATGGACAGCCGTACGGCTATGCCTATCAGCCCTCGAGCCTGGATCTGACCAACGTGTCCGGAGGCCAGCCGCAGCCGCTCCCGAACGATCTCCTGCGTCCCTATCGGGGCTTCGGGGCCATCGGCCAGCGTGAGTTCTCCGGATACTCCGACTATCACTCCATGCAGTTCTCGGTGAACCGCCGCCGCACCTCGGACGGACTGTCCGTGGGTCTCTCGTACACCTACCAGATCGTCAACAAGACTCTTGAAGGGATCGACCCCTTCGGCGACAGTCGCGCCCGTTTCTATCGGGACACGACCGGAGCCAACGGCCGCCGGCCGCACACGCTCACCATCAATTACGCGTACGAAGTCCCGAACCTGAGCCGGAAGTGGGACAACATTGTGGCGAAGGCCGTGTTCGACAACTGGCAGGTGTCCGGGATCACCAGTATCCTGAGCGGCAACAAGCAGGGCTTCACTTACGGATTCTCCAACGTGCCGACCGGCACCCTGAGCGGAACGGGAGCGATCGACGGCGTCGGCAGCCGCCCCGATATCGTCTGCGACCCGAGGCTCCCGCGCAGCGAGCGGACCTTCGATCGCCAGTTCAAGACCGAATGCATCGCTCCGGCGTCCGACAGGCTCCGGCTCGGCAACTCGAGGGGTGACGAGCTGGAAGGCCCCGGCTTCATGAACTGGGATATCTCGCTCTTCAAGAACGTGCCGATGGGCGGCACACGCCGTCTCCAGTTCCGTGTGGAACTCTACAACGCCTTCGACACGGACCAGTGGAACGGCGTCAACACCGGCGCGACGTTCGATTTCACGACGGGCGCACAGACGAACACCAACTTCGGCAAGCTGAGTGGGTCGACGTTCAACGCGCGCCGCATCCAGCTCGGCGCCCGGTTCACGTTCTAGAACGCATCCAGCTTCCAGCTTCCAGCTTCCGGCTTCCAGCTCCCAGCTTCGGCTGGAGGCTGGAGGCCGGGAGGAGGCGCCTGTACGTGCGGCGCCGATCGCGCCCGATCACCTGCACACGCTGACTGGAGGGTCCTGATGCGCTGGATCGTCTGGATTGTTGCCGCCATCGGACTGGTCGCGATCGTGGTCCTCATCGTCGGCTACAGCCTGCCGAAGGGACACTCGGCTACGCGCGTCGCAAGGGTCCCGCAGCCCCCCGACACCGTCTACGCCCTGCTGTCTGACGTCGACCGCTATCCCGCATGGCGGCCTGGCGTGAAGGCACTCGAGCGGCAACCTGACCGCGAGGGGCGGCCCGCCTGGACTGAAACCGTCAGCGGTATGAAGATCCCGCTGTACTTCGAACGGATGGATCGACCGACGCTGCTCGTGGCGAGGATCGCGGGCCCGTCACTGCCGTTCGGGGGCACCTGGACGTACCGCATCGCGCCGGCCGCCGCCGGCAGCGCAGTGACGATCACCGAGGACGGCGAGGTCTACAATCCCATCTTCCGCTTCATGTCGCGATTCGTCTTCGGCTACGACGCGACACTCGACGAATTCGTCAAGAACCTCGAGGCACGGACCCGGTAGGCGCTCAGCGCTTCTGCGCCCCCATCGGCTGGCTGGTGAGCGGATCGGTCGGTTCGGTTGGGTGCCCTTCCCACGCCTCAAGGCTGTCCACGACCAGCATCACGCCGTACATCCGGATCCAATGGCCGGGGAAGGTGCACAGATAGACGTATTCGCCGGCCTTCGCAGGGGCGGTGAAGTTCAGCCGCTCGGAGTCCCCGCCGTTCAGCAGCCGCGTGCCTCCGAGCACGAGCGGACTGTCCGGCACATAGGGCTTCGCGTTCGGATCGGCGGTCGGTGGAACGGCGGCGCCGGCAGCGCCAATCTCGCGGATCGACCCTGGCTGCCCGACGACGAAGTTGTGCGGCATGCCGTCCGGGTTCGACAGCGCGATCTGCACGGGCTTGCCGGCCTCGACAACGAACCATTTGACATCGAACAGCAGCTGCTCGGGGACCGTCTCGATGCGGACGATGCGCACGCCGAGCGCGCGGAGGTCCCGCCGGACGAGCCGCTTCGATTCGTCGGGCAACGCGGCCGCGAGCTTCTCCCCGAGCTGCACCGCGTCGATCGTGTCGGGATCGGTGCGATGGTCAGGCGCCGTGTCCTTGACCATGGCGACGACCGCCCTGGCGAGGGCGTCGAGCGCCCCCTTCGACCACGCGTTTTCGGGAATGAGCTGCAGGCCCGCCACGGCAGCGGACCGCGTCGCAGGGTCGCTGCCGCGTGGACGATCGACGATCTCGCGGGCGAGCAGGTCGAACGTCGTCGAGTCCCTGCGCGTCCATGGCAGCGCTGCCAGTGCCGCGGCGCGGGTGCCCGCGTTAGCCGCGTCATTCAAGAGTGCCGACGCCGGTGCGAACAGCGTGGCGCGAAGGTCGTCGTACCTGGCAAGCCTCGGGAGGGCGCGGAGCAGTTCCGCGATGTGCCCGTCCTTCGTCGCCGCCTGCCAGGCCGGCGCCGAGTCTCCGTCCGCGATCAGCATCGCCGCGTAGACGCCCCGAAGCACCAGAGGTTGACCGCCAGCCCGGGCAGCGGCGACGACGTCGCGCTGGCCGCGCAGCGTCTCGGCCGGCTGTGCGAGCAGGATGTCGAGGAGCTGGCTGGCAGTCTGTTCGTCATCCTCCCGCATGCCGGACAGCGCCTGCAGCAGGACCTGGGTCGTGCTGGTGCGGTCCAGCTTCGTCAGCGCGGAGAGGGCCTCGTCGCGCAGGCCGCGGGCGAGCCCGTTGCGCGTCAGCAAGGCCGCGTAAATCGGCCGGTACTTCGGGTCCCCCGGCTGCCGCTCGACCCGGGTGAGCTCGTCGTTCGTGAGCCGGCTGACCTGGTACTCGACGGCGCGCGGCGACTGGTCGAGCAGGATTCGCGGCCGCGGCTCCTGTTGCGTCGGCGCCCGTCGATGGGCCGCGTGCGAGGCTGAGGAGGAGACCGGCGCGGCCGACGGCACGAGAGTGGCCGCCAGCAGTACGGATGTGAGCAGCGCTGGCATCACCGCACGAACGGTTTGAGGGTCTTCATCGTCTGGTCCAGCGTGTATTGCAGGAAGCGGTCCTGCGGATGATCAACCGAGGCGAGTGCGACGGCTGCCGCGTCCGCGCTCTGGAAGAAGCTCGCGGCCCTGACGGCCTCGAGCCGAACCGCGGGATGCTCATCGTTCGCCTGCACTTTGAGCAGCGCGAGCGGGTTCTCGACGCGGTCGCGCCAGTAGCAGAGGACGCGTGTCGACGCCGCGCGCGCC
>JANMCN010000058.1:0-4186 GCA_031361295.1 Acidobacteriota bacterium
CTGACCGCGAGCCGCTGCCTGCTCTTGGGCGGTGCGGGCGTACCTCAGTGCTTCTCCGCTGTTCCCGGCCCGTGCGTACGTGGCTGCCAGCGCATAGAGGTAGCGGGGCGTGCTCTCGTCCTCCGGCGTGAGCGTCTTCAGAAAGTGCTGGATGGCTTCGTCGTATTCCGCCTGGTTGGCCCGAAGGCGACCCAAGTGAAAATGGGCGGCCCGATCATTCGGCCGATTCCCGACCGCTTCCTCGAAGTGCCGCACGGCGTCGTTCAATCGGCCTTGCTGCTCGGACAGCACACCGAGATTGTCATGCGCGTCGGCGTAGTACGGATTGATCTCGAGGGCTGCGCGAAACGCCCTTGCTGCTTCCTCGGGTCGACGCAGTTTGAGCAGGAGCACGCCGTAGTTGTAGTGAAGATCGGCCTGATTGCGATCGAGATCGAGCGCCGCCCGGTAGTGCCCGGCGGCCGCGTCGTACTGACCCAAGCGGCCATGGAGCGCGATGAGGTTAATGTGCGCCTGCACCGCCTTGGGGTCGACGCGCAGGGCTTCCTGCTGCTCTCGGATGGCCTCGTCGATCTTGCCGGCGCGTTCGAGATCCGCTCCGCGACGAATGTGAGCCACGGAGCCCATATTGAGTCGGGCGACTGCGCCCCGCAATGGGTCGTCCAGCGGCGGGACCGACATCCTATTCTGCTCGAACCAGCGGAAGTGCTGCCGATACCGTTCGTCGTCGCCCAGTGTGCGATAGACCAGCGCGAGCGCGTAATGAGCCGCGCCATAGTCGGGAAACAACTCGACGGACCTGAGGTACGCGGCGGCGGCGGCCGTGGCATCGCCCCGAGCCCCAGACACCCGACCCAGACCATACTGGGCGTCGGCGCTCTCGGGATGCGCCGTGCTGACCGCGTGATAGATTTCGCCACTCTCCTGCCATTTGCCGAGGGCGAGCAGACTCCCGGCGAGCTGCAACTGGGCGGGCACGTATCCCGGGTGCATGCGCAAGGCGTCGGCAAGCGTCAGGGCCGCGTCCTCGTGACGTCCCTGGACCGCCTGCACCCACCCAAGGTAAAAGCGCCACCGAAACGACTGGGAATCGAGTTGCTGAGCCCGCCGATAGCAGAGCGCGGCGGCATCGTACTGCTCGTAGGCGTCCAGGGCCATGCCCAGCGCCCCGGCCGCCTCTGGATCTACGGGCTGGGCCTCGGCCGCTGCATAGGCCTGCTGAAGCTGCTCCCGGATTGCCGGCAGAAAATTGCCCATCTCCAGCCGGGGCAACGAGTCCCCACCTGTTGGCCGGAGGCGCGCGTCGGCGGGTCGAGCGAGCGCCAGAGCAAGCAGAAGGATGACCGACATGCGCTGAGCACGCGGATGTCCCGCCCAGTCACGATCGCCGACATTAGCGGCCGCTCGACGATGGGGTCCGCCTCGGACGTGAACCGAAGCCCGGCTATCGGACACGCCCGCTCCCCCGGCCAGATCGCAGATTCGCCCCATTAAGCTCCGAGTATGGCCCGCGCCGACGCCGTGTCAAGAGGAAGCGTCTCGGTGTGTCGACGCGAAAGCGTCTTGGGTCACGCGTCGCGCCGCGGTCCCCCCCTCTACATCCCACCGACCGTACTCCGGTGAGTCCAAGGGCACCCAAATCGATGATGTTTCGAGCCTTGCACTCCGCTGGAAATGCCTGGGCTGAGACTTCCTCGTCGAGTAGCCTCGGCACTGCAAAGTGCAAAGACAGCGTGCTCTATTGCTGAGGATGGTGGACCAGAACAGCGCCAGTTGGAACCCATTGATCGGTGGCTGCGCAGCGTCGAGGCGCTTCGAAGTGTGCCGCCTATCGACCGCATCGGCGTAGAGGAGGCGGCGGTAAGACGCTCCTCGCTGGTCGTGACGGTGGTGCCGCGGTAACCGCGATCCGGGCGGTGACGCGGTCGAGGCGCCTCAGGCCGGCAATCGGAGGATCTGCGCCATCGTCCCGCCCAGAATCATACGGCGTGTGGAGGCCGGCACGTCGCAGGCGTCGAAGAGCGAACGGTACATGCCGACGACGGTCTCGATCCTCTCGAGAGACGTGTCGGAGCCAAACACCAGCTTGATGAACGCGCTCGGGTCGTTGTTGGGCGTGGCAGTGTCCTGCCCCACGCCACTCCACCAGAAGATGTCCTGGAAGTGGTTCAGGCGTCCCCGCATCTTCTGCAGCGTCGAGCCGCTGAGATCGAAGAAGACGTTCGGGTTCCAGCGCGAGACCTCGGCAGCCCACTCGTATTCCGGGTTGCCGCAATGCGCGCCGAGCACCGTCAGCTTCGGAAACCGCCGCGCGATCTCCTCGAGGTGCACGGGCCGCATGCGGGCCGACGTCACGTCCTCGGGCTTGTCGAACACTTCGCGCAATACGATGCCGGTGTGAAAGAGGACGATCCACGAGTAGTCGTTGGCCAGCTCGTAGACCGGGTCGTACGAGCGATCGACGAACGGCTTCCTGGGAAACTCCAGCTCACCGAGGCCTCGGTACCCCAGGTCGTGCAGTTCTTTGACCTGCTGCGCCGCGTCCGGGGCATCCAGCTCCACGAAGCCGAACGGGACGATTTTCGTGGGGTGCTTGCGGGCGGCGTCCGCGACCACCTTGCGGTGAGCGAAGGGGGTCAGCATGCACGCCGTCAGGTTCAACTTGTCGGAGATGCGAAGGAAATCGTCGAGGAACGTCGGAATTTTCTCGTCGAAGTGCACGTGGATATCGACGATCCGCTCCGACGGGGACGGTCCGGACGGGGGCTGGCCGCCAGCGGGCGCCGGCGCGACCTGCGTGCCCATTGCGCCCAGCGGTACGGCGGCGATCGCGGTGACCAGAAAATTGCGACGGGACAGGATGGTCGTCATGGACGGGAAATATTTCTCCATTGTGAGTGCAAATTCAAGGTCGCAGAGGTGCGTATGACATGATCCGGGGCTCCCCTGGCACGCGCGATGTGCGCAAGGCTACGCGCAGGCGATGGAAGCCGCGGGGATGCAATCCCACTACTATTCGCGCCATCGAACCCGAGCCGGCAGCCGTGTCCCTCGGTCGGGAGCACGCCCCTGAGACCGCCCGCGGGCGGTGCGTTCGACATCTGGCGCATGTGCGTGCGCGTCAGACCTTCAGGAAGATGCGTCGCCGGTAGAGCCAGTAGCAGAGGCCCCACATCACGGCCAGCACGACGAGGCGATGCGGGATCTCGCCGGCCGGCCCGAGGAACGCGAACCGGTTCGTGAAGGTCACCAGGCCCCGGTCGAGCCATCCTCCCAGCAGCTGCCAGAACGAATAGACGAAGATCGAGTTCGTCCCGAGCACGACGAACGGGAACGTCCATCGTTTCCAGCCGCGGACGTCGATCAGCAGGAGCAGCGCCGTCATCAGGGCCATCACAAAGCCCGTGCTCAGGAACATGAACGACGCCGTCCACAACCGCTTGATCACCGGGTTGAACGGCGCGAGAGCCAGACCGGTGAGGCACGCGCCCACCGCGACGGCGGCCAGCACACGAAGCGTGAACGCGTGCGGCCGGCGCGCGCAGAGCAGCAGCCCCGTCCAGCAGCCGAACAGGATCGTCACCGCGTTGCCGAGAAAGTTGATCGTGACGTAGTCGCCGGAGTAGGTATAGCCGAGCACCGCGCGATCGATCATCTGGCCGATATTGTTCGTCTGCGAGAACGGGCCCTGCGCCCAGGGAAACAGGACGAAGAGCGCCCACTGGAGCGCCAGCAGCGCGGCACCCATGGCGATCTGCCAGCGCAGCGGCACCTGCAGGATCAGGAAGCAGATCACGTAGCCGAAGGCAATCTGCGACAGCACGTTGATCAGCTGAAACTGGAGGTGATCCTCGCCGAAGTTCGAGAACAGGTTGCTGAGCGCGATCAGTATCAACGCGCGCCAGCAGACGTGCCGGAACAAGTCGCCGAACGACGCCCCCTCAGCCTGGCGGCGCGCAAGCGCGAAGGGCATTGCGACGCCGACCATGAACGTGAAGCCGGGCTGGACCAGATCCCAGAACGTGATGCCGGTCCATGCGGCGTGCTCGAACTGATCGGCCAGCCACCGCCAGTGCGGGTACGCGGCGAGCGCCGGGATGCCGAGCCCGTTCGAGACCAGCACGAACAGGATGAGCCCGCGATAGGCGTCGAGGGACAGCAGGCGCTCGGCGGCCCGTGGCTGCGC
>JANMCN010000076.1:0-4938 GCA_031361295.1 Acidobacteriota bacterium
GCGAGTGCCCCTGGTTGCCCATCTGGGTCACGACTTTGGTGTCGGCGGCCTTTCTGACCAGGTGCCTGGCTTCGTGCACGGACCAGCAGAGCGGCTTCTGGACGTACACGTGCTTTCCGAGGTCCATCGCGGCCGATGCGATGATCGCGTGCATGTGATCCGGGGTCGCGACGATCACCGCGTCGATGTCCTTCTGCCTCGCGAGCATCTCGCGGTAATCGCGATACTTCTGGAGGCGGGGGACCTGCTCGTTCACGAACCGCCGGAGCGTGGCGTTTTCGTCGGTCTTCGGCCATCTCGCATCGGCCGCGAGCTGGGCCTTCGAGCGGCCGAAATCCTGCCAGGCTGTCGCCTGCCGCGCCGGCGCCGGCGGTCTGGCCTCTGAAGGGGACTGCACCGCCCGCGTCCACTCCGCGAGCTTCCCGTCAAGCAGACTGTCGTCGCAATCGCAGATGGCGACCAGGTGCTGACTCATGATGGCCCGCGCGTTGGCCGCTCCCATCCCGTTGATGCCGACGACGGCTACGTTGACCGTGTCGCTTGGCGCCTGGAGCCCCCGGCCTAGAACATGGCGCGGCACGATCATCAAGCCGGCGCTCACGGCGGCCGCGGTGGTGAAAAAGTCGCGCCGCGAAACACCTGGGTCTACGGACGGCGCCCGGGTTCCGGGGTCGGGGTCTGGAGTTCGAGGTTCCGGGCTGGAGGCGTCAGGGTTGGACATCTTGCGTCACCATCATCTTCAGGTTCCGGGTTTGTCGTTCTCGGATCGGTGCGTTCCAGATTCAGTCCAGTCTCGCATCAGGCAACAGGTGCTGCGTCCGAGGCCAGGTCGACGCCAGGACCGCTCGGCCGATGGCTGACGCGCGTGCTTACGGCACGACCCGGCGGTGGAGCCACACACTGTCGAAGAGGGGCGCCTGGGCTCCTGCGACGGTGGCGATCACGACATGGCGCGATTGCTCGAACGGCAGTCCGACTGCTGCCGTGACCTCCCGCAGCAGCGGACGCGCTTCGTTGTGGAGGAGCACGCCGCCGGGCGCCAGCATGCCGGCGATATTCCGCATCGCCAGCATCAACTGGACATCATCGAAGTATGGCAGGACGTTGGTGACGACGACCAGGTCGAAGGGCCGGCCCTCCAGCCGTTCCGTCACGACGTCGAGCTGCTCGGCGCGAAGCGTGCGCGCGGCCCCCGCGCCGACACGCACGACTTTTCGCAGGTGGCCGGCAAGGCCGGCGGACGAGGCGGCTCTGACGTTGCCCACGGAACGTCCGAGCGTTGCGAAGTAATCACGAAAGTCAGGCGTGAAAGCGATCCTGTCGGTTTCGGCGATTTCGCTCACCAGCGTCAATGTCGGAGGTGATGCCTGGGCGCGGCGCAGGTGCTCGACCACACGCGGATTGATGTCTGCGCCGACGACCTCGAGGTCGTCCACCCGGGAAAGCCCCAGCGTCAGCAGCGCGTCGATGATCGCCCACGGCTGGTAACTCTCGGGCGGGCCGTCTTCGACCAAGGCCGTTCGCGGTGCCAGATCGAGCCCGGGCCCGATGATGAGCACCCGTCGGATGCGAGTGCCGGGCGTGAGCGACTTCAGCACGCCGAGACCGAGTGACACGACATATCCGGCCTCGACGGCGGTGTCGGTGCTCAGGCCGCGCGTCCGGTAGAGCTCGGCGACGGCATCCGGCGCATGCTCTGCACGCTGGGCGATGAACTCCTTCTTGTAGACGAACCGGACCACCCGCAGGTACTCGCGAACGAGGCCAGCCTCGCGTTGCCGGCGGTCGGGAAACGACGTCTCGACGAGCCGGCGAAAATACACGATTCGCGGGTCGGACGACGACGAATCGAGTGCATAGAGGAGTGCGGCGAGCCGGGCGCGTTCGGCTGCGGGGATGCGCGGTTCAGGCCCCGCCGTTCGGACGAACGCCTCGCGCCCCGGCGCATCGAGTCCTTCGACCAGCGCCCTGGCACTCAATGCGGGTTCGATGACCGGAAGCGTGGTGAACCGGGTTGATTGCAGCGCGTAGAAAATGAGGTGATCGAGATCGCCTTCGCGCACGCGGCGAAGGTTGTCCGTGTGAATGCGCTCGACGAGGCGGCCGAACGATGCGGCCGTAACGCCGTGCGCTTCGAGCGCGGTGTGGAGCGGCTCGACGTCGGCCCAGATGATCGGTCTGGACGGCGGCGCGATTGCCGCGAGACTCCCTGCGGCAAGTCCGAGCGATGTGGCGAGCGCGAGTACACGCACCATCCTATTGTGAGCGCAGGTCTGACGGGATGAGAAGCGGGCGCGACAGAACAGCAATCGGGGCCCCAGGCGGTAAACCTGGAGCCCCGAACGTGGTGACCGAAACGGCGGGCCCGGCGCCCGACGGCGTGACCTTCAGAATGTGAAGCGGAATCCCAGCTGGACGAACCGTTGGAAGTTCGACTGCGCGACCGTATTCCGGTTGACGCGGCCGAAGTCCGCGGACGTCGTGCTCTGTTGGTAGTTGCGCTCATCGTACATCGGACTGTTGAACAGGTTGAACGCTTCGAGGCGAACCTGCATCCGCGTCTTGTCGGTGACGCGCGTGGTCTTGGCAAAGTTCATGTCCAGCTGCCAGTAAGACGGCCGGCGGAACTCGTCGTAGCGGAACATCGCGGTGCGGCGCTGGAACGCCTCCCGGATCAGGAAGTAGGGTTCGGTGCAGCCGTACGCGGTCGACAGGGATATCAGATCGTAATTGCCGGTCGCCGTGTTCCGCTGTCCGATGCACGGCTTGACGCCGTAGATGAACTGGCCCTGCTTCGTGCCCGGCAGCGCGACGTCCTTGAGATTGACGCCCGGCGCCAGATCGACGTTCCCGGGCAGTTCCCACGGCTGTCCGGACTGATACACGAACGCCGGTGCGATCGACCAGCCGCCGAGCACATAGCCGGCGAGGCTGCGCTGATTCCGGAACCACGGCAGCTCCCACACGCCGGAAGCGGTAATGCGGTGCTTGCGCTGCGAGAAGTACGGCGCATGGTTCGGCAGGAGCGAGACCTCGTCGACGTAGGCGTTCCCGATGCCGGTCGTGGTATTGGCGCCGTCCTCGGTCCACCGCGGCACCCACGTGTAGCCGGCGTTGATGGTGACCCCCTTCGACCATCGCTTGTTCGCGACGAACTGCATCGAGTCGTAGCGCATCGTGCCGCGGTTCAGCTGGTTCCTGTTGAAGCCGGTGAAGGCCGGGAACGGTCGCGCCAGCTCGAACGCGGACAGCGTCGGGCTCGTGAACCGGTTCGTCCCCTGGAACGCAGGGACTCTATAGAACGGGTTCGGCAGCTGCTGGTCGCAGAGAGTACGGCTGCCGCCAAGCGTCACGTCGCACTGGGCCTGGAATGCGGCCGACGGCTCGTTGTAGCCGCCGAAATTCCCCTCGATGTCGTAGCTTCGGCTGCCCGCGTAGGTCACGTCGAGCGAGACCCGCCACGGCAACTCGCGCTCGATGCCGACCGAGAACTGGTGGACATTCGGGACGATGAAGTCAGGATTCGAGAAGCTCGGATTGCGCCCCAGGAAGGTCAGCGGGCCGAGCGAGCTCCCGGGCGGATCCTGGATGCCGGCCGGCCAGGGGTTCCCAAGCACGTAGGTTGGCGTGCGGCCGCCGTCATTCGACGCCACGACCTGGTTGGAGATCGAGAACCCGTTGTTGAACGACTGACTGGTCGGGTTCAGGAAGTACTTTCCCCAGCCGGCGCGAAACACGGTCTTGTCGTTGATCGAATAGGCCATGCCGGTACGGAACTGGTAGTTGTTCTTGTCGTACTTCCACGGCCGGGTCGGAGCGCCGCCGACGCCAGCGAACCTGACCCCGCCGAGCACCTGCTGGCCGACCTGCGCCGAGACCGGGTTGACGATCGTGGGATCGAACGCGTAGTTCAGCATGTTGCTCGCTTCGGTCACCGACCCGTTGAAGTCCCACCGGAAGCCGAGGTTCACGGTCAGCTTGCGGTTGACCCGCCAGTCGTCCTGAATCCACGGCGCGGCATAGAACCACTGATAGTGAGGCCGCGGGTTGACATCCACCTGGCCGCCGCTCGGCGCGCCGAGCAGGAAGGCCGCGAAGGCATTGCCTTCGAGCACGCTGGTGCTGTTCAGCGTGCGCCGGGTGAAGGCGCGGTCGAACTGCACGAGGCCGCCGGAATTGTTGTAGTTCTCGTTGTAGACGTTGGTCCGCCGCATGTCGAGCCCGCTGCGGATGTTGTGCGCGCCGCGGTTCAGCGACACGTTCGGCTGCAGCGTGTAGATCTTGTTACGGTTCGGGGAGGAGCCGCGCGACAGGCTCAGGAATTCATCCATCTGGATGCGCGGGAAGATCCCGCCAACCTGCTTGCTGGGCAGCTGCTGGACGAGGCTCGAGGGCCAGAACTCTGTGGCGTCGAATTTGAGCGAGTCCTGCGAATAGCTCCACTCCAGGAAGTAGGTGTAGCTGCTGCGCAGGTTGAACACCGTGCCGGCGCCGAAGACATGGACCCAGTCGCCGACGATGGCGCGGTTGGCGCGCCACAGCGGCAGCTGGCCGTCCTGGGCGGGGCCGTTCCGAATCGCGCTGGTATTGCGGATCTCGTTGCGCTTGTTCTCCCCCCAGCGGAAGAACGCCCGGTCGTTGGCGCTGAAATTGTGATCGACCTTGCCGACCCAGTTCCAGAAGATGTCCTTGTTGAAGTGTTCGGCGTACTGGAGGTTCTGCTGCCAGGGGGCGACTCCCGCCGTGGTGCCGTTCGGATCCGGGTAGTACTTGAGGAGCGCTTTCGCCGTCGGCGAGATGCGATCGGCGGGGATCTGGTTGCCGGGGAACGGATCGCGCGTGTAGACGCCGTTGACGTCGTGGCCGGTCGCCGGGTCGTAGATGGTGATGAGGTTTCCCTTGGCGTCGACAAGACCGCTGAAGTCGCCGTTCTTCATC
>JANMCN010000123.1:0-13957 GCA_031361295.1 Acidobacteriota bacterium
TCGCGCGTTCGATGTCGCGAAGGTTGCCTTCTTCCTCGGGCGAGACGAACGTGAACGCATCGCCGGTTGCCTCGGCGCGGCCGGTCCGGCCGACACGGTGGATGTAATCCTCCGGCACGAGGGGGACGTCGAAGTTGACCACGTGGCCGAGCGCGTCGACGTCGATGCCCCTCGCGGCGATGTCGGTCGCGACGAGGACGGGGAAGCGTCCGCTCTTGAATCCTTCAAGCGCCGCGGTTCGCTGCGCCTGCGAGCGGTTTCCATGGATGCGTTCGGCGCGCACGCCGGCCCGGACGAGATGGTCCGCCAGGCGGTTGGCGCGGTGCTTCGTGCGGGTGAACACGAGCGCCTGCGTGATGTCCCCCCGCTGGAGCAGCGTGACCAGCAAGACCGGCTTGAGCCCCTGCGACACGGGGTAGATGGCTTGCGTGATTCCGGAGGCCGGCGCGGCCTGGCGCTCGCGCTGGATCGACACGGGATTGCGCAGCATCTCCCCCGTCAGGGCGGCTATCGGCGGGGGCATCGTCGCGCTGAAGAACAGCGTCTGCCGTTTCGACGGAACGTACCGGAGAATCTTCCGAATCTCCGGCAGGAAGCCCATGTCGAGCATGCGGTCCGCCTCGTCGAGCACGAGGAACTCGAGGTTCGTCAGCTTCGCATACGGCGCGCGCAGGTGATCGAGCAGGCGGCCGGGCGTCGCGATCAGCACATCGACGCCGCTGCGAAACGCGTGCTCCTGCGGTCCCATCCCCACCCCGCCGTAAATCGACGCGCCGGTGATCGGCGTATGGACGGCGAGGTCATTGAGATCCGCGAGGATCTGCGCGGCCAGTTCGCGCGTGGGGGCGAGGACCAGCGCGCGCGTGGTGCCGCGGGGCTTCTCGATCAGCTTGTTCAGGATAGGGAGCAGGAATGCCGCCGTCTTGCCGCTGCCCGTCTGTGCGCAGGCGAGGACGTCGCGCCCTTCGAGCCCCGGCGGGATGGCGTCTGCCTGGATGGCCGTGGGCCTGACGAACCCGAGTTCCTTGATGCCTTTGAGAAGGCTCGCGTGCAGTTTGAGATCGGTGAATGACAAAAAATGTTCCAAATCCGGTTGTGGTGTCCGGGGCGACCCCGAACTGAATGTCCGCCGCGGCGGCGCTATTGCTTCTTGCCGGTGAAGGTGCCCTCACCGAGGTCGCCGAGCTTAACGGCACCCTTCATGGATGGCCCATCGGCGGTGCCGGCGTACGTTACATGAACCACGGCACCCTGCACCGAAATGTCGAACGCGATTTCGACCGCCTGCCCTCTGATGGTTCCCGTGACCGGCGCTTCCCCGAGCTGCCCCGTGTACCGGCCGGTCAAGTTGTCCCCGTCCTGCTTCAGCACGATCGTCGGCGTGCCCGAGCCGACGGCGGTCTCGACGGCCAACACCCACGTGCCGCTGAGATCCTGCCGCGCAGCCGGGGCGCTCGCGGCTGCGGCGCCGCGCTGACGCGTCGCCGTCCACGCCACCGGTGACCCGCCAACGTCGGCCGAGCCCTTCATCGCATCACCATCGACTGTCCCGAGCATCGTGATTTTCACAGGCCCGTCTTGTGCGTGGATGGTGAACCAGATGGTGACCGTCTGATCCGTGACGCTGGCCTCGACGGGTACGTCCCCGTTCTCGCCCGAGAAAACGCCCACGATCTTCGAGCCCTCACGCGTCAGCGCCAGCGTGGAGGGCGGCATCGGGCCGGTATCGAGCGTCGCATTGACGGTCCACGTCCCGACGATGTCCGGGGTCTGCGCGGCCGCCGGAAGGGCAATCACGAGCGCGACGAGGCCAGCCGAAACCGTGAGCTTCATGTGCATGTCTCCCAGACGACGTGTCTTACGCTATCACGGCCCCGCCGGGCTCAGCCGCCGCGGCCCGCAACTTTCCGCCCAGCAGCACACCAGCCACGCCGATGATCCCGATCACCACGGCATACCACGCAGGCTGCACCCCCGCGGGAGCCTGGAACGCGGCGGCCGCCGACAGGACGGCCGTCAGCGCCGCCAAGGCCGACGCATGTGCGAACGGGGCCCGTGCGCCGATGCGGGCCGCCAGCCAGCCGCCGAACAGCGCGCCCAACGCGCTCGTCGCGAGGTTCGCCGCCAGATACATCCCCGGCATGGCCGCGGGCACGCCGCCACCTGCTGCCGCCGTCAGTCCGCCCGGCACGAACAGTGCGGTCGCGACGAGGTCACCGGCCATCACCGTCGACGCCATGAACCCGAACCCGGCGACGATGGCGGCCACGCTTCGCAGTCTCTGCATGGATGGATCTTCCTGACGACTGGCGCCACCCGCGAGTGGCGTCGATCAGAGCACGCGGAGGACGTCCGAGCGCGTGATGATGAAAGTCTTCTCCGTCTTGAAATCGCGAATGAGCACTGCCGGGTTCGCGGGGGTAATCATCGTCGAGAGGAGATCCACGGGGGTCGAGATGTCGACGAAGGGGAAAGCCGGCTGCATGATGGACTCGACGGGCTTCGACTTCACCGCCGGACCCGCCAGCAGCTGTTCATACAGGTGCGTTTCGTTCAGCGAACCCACCAGGCGCTTGTCCCGGGTGATGGAAATCTGCGAGAAGTCGTGCTCGCCCATGAGCTTGACCGCCGTCTCCACCGGTTCCGTGCCCTCGATCGCGAGCAGTTCGCCCGACAGCCCGGACGCGACGAGATCGCGCGCGGTCATGCCCGACTTCTCGATGAAGCCTTTTTCGCGCATCCACTCGTCGTTGAACATCTTGCCCAGGTACCGCGATCCGTGGTCGTGGAAGATCACCACCACCACGTCGTCTGTCGTGAAGTGCTCCTTGAGTTGCAGGAGACCTGCCATCGCGGATCCCGCGGAATTGCCGGCGAAGATGCCCTCTTCGCGCGCGATGCGGCGTGTCATCAGCGCGGCGTCCTTGTCGGTGACCTTCTCGAAGTGATCGATCACGGAGAAGTCGACGTTCTGCGGCAGGAAATCCTCGCCGATGCCTTCGGTGATGTACGGATAGATCTCGTTCTTGTCGAAGATTCCGGTTTCCTTGTATTTCTTGAACACGGATCCGTACGTGTCGATGCCCCACACCTTGACCTGTGGATTGCGGGCCTTCAGGTACCGGCCAACGCCGCTGATCGTCCCCCCCGTGCCGACGCCGGCAACGAGGTGCGTGACGCGGCCGTCGGTCTGCTCCCAGATCTCCGGGCCTGTCTGCTCGAAATGCACGGCGGTATTCGACAGGTTGTCGTACTGATTGGCCTTCCAGGAGTTCGGCACTTCCTTTTCGAGACGGGACGATACGGCGTAATAGGAGCGCGGATCCTCGGGGTCGACGTTCGTGGGGCAGACGATCACGTCGGCGCCGAACGCCTTCAGTGCGTCCACCTTCTCCTTCGACTGCTTGTCCGTGGTCGTGAAGATGCACGTGTAGCCCTTCACGATGGCGGCAATCGCGAGCCCCATGCCGGTGTTGCCCGACGTGCCTTCGATGATCGTGCCGCCCGGCTTGAGCAGCCCGGCTTTCTCGGCGTCCTCGATCATGCGGACCGCCATGCGGTCCTTGATCGAGTTGCCCGGATTGAAGGTCTCGAGCTTCGCGAGAACGGTCGCCTGCACGTCGCGGGTGATGCTGTTCAGGCGGACCATCGGCGTGTCGCCGATGACTTCGAGGATGTTCCTGGCGATCTTTGGCCTGGCCACGCTGCGCTTGATTATAGCGGACCGTCAGCCCGGCCGGGCAGCGGTCGTCCGTGCCGACCGGCGGCTCTTTCCCGTGCCTTCGCGGCAAACTCGTCGCGGTTCCTGGGGGGCGCCGCCGTGACGAGCGACGCGATGAGCCGGCGGGCGGCCGCGGTCACCTCGTCGATGGCATCGTCGAAGGCCTGTTCGTTGGCCTTCGACGGCTTCGTGAAGCCGCTCACCTTCCGGACGAACTGGAGCGCCGAGGCGCGCACCTCGTCACTGGTTGCCGGAGGCGTGAAATTGAACAAGGGTTTGATGTTCCTGCACATGGCGTCTTTTCCCCCACCGGGCCCCGTGACGGCCGGCGATCGCTACAACACGTCCGGCCGCGCGACGTATGTCTTCCGCGCGCGTGCCCTCAGCCCGGGGCGTCGCACCCGGACTTCGAGTCGGTGGGTCTTGCCGTCGAACGCGGCGGGCGTGAACCCGAGTGAATACTGCCGGTGCAGCTCGTCGGCGACGCGTGTGAACGTGGCGCCGAGGTTGTTCGCGGACGTCAGCTCGAAGTAGCCGCCGCCGGTGGCGAGCGCGATGCGCGGGAGCCCGGCATCGGGCTTTTCGAACTCGGGGGGCTGGCCGAGCCCGCCGGGCGCGCCGATGGCCCCGCCGCCCGACCCGCGCCCGAGGCCGCCACGCCGGCCCGGAAAAAACGTTCGACTCTCGAGCCCGATCGTGAACACCATGACGTCGTGTTCCTCGGCGTTCTTCATCACTTCGTTCAGGCTGATGCTGTGGCTGTTCATCGGCCGATCGATGCCGTCCGTGAACATGAGGATCACGCGGCGCCCGTCCTGATGCTGCAGGGCGGTGATGCCGACGTTGACCGCGTTCCAGAGCGGCGTGGGGCCCGCGTCCTGGAGCTCGGTCCTGAGGATCTCGATCAAGTCCCGCTTGCTGCTGGTGAATTCCCGCGGATCGAGCTGGATGCGGTTGGAGAAGCTGCCAATCCTGGCCTTGTCGGCGGGAAGCAGCTGTGACACGAACTGCTCGGCGGCCGACCGCACGAGCCGGAAGTTGCTGATCATGCTGCCGCTGCGATCGATCATCAGGACGATCGTGATTGGCTGCACGCCGCTCTCGAACAGCGTGACGACCTGCGGCTTGCCGTTGTCGTAGACCTCGAAGTCGTCGCGCGTGAGGTCGGGAGCGAGCCTGCCCTGGGCATCCGAGACCGTCACGTACACCGCGACCGTCCGCGCGCCGCTTCGAAAGACGGGGTCCTGGGCACGGGTCGCGATCGGCCACACCGAGCCCAGCGTCGCCGCGACGCCGAGCAGGGTCACGAGGCGCATGGGCCCCGGGAGCAGGCCGGCCGCGAGGGTCCGCATCCCCCGATGTTACAACCGCGCGCGACAGAACACACCTGCCGCGCCGGCGGTATCGCAATCGTCGGCCCGGCCGTATCCCTCGAGCTCGACTAGAAAATGATCCGGTCCTTGCCTGCTTCGATCTTCTTGAAATCGATCCCCGGCACCTTCTTGACATCGTCAATGGTCTTGAACCCGCCCGCCTTGTCGCGATAGGCAATCACCGCCGCCGCTTCCTTGCGGAGCAGCGACAGCACGGACTCGAGCTCGACGGACGTCGCGCGGTTCATGTTCAGCCTGGGCGCGGCCTCGCCGAGAAAGTTGGTGGCGAGATACTCGACAATCGCGGCAAAGTCCTCGTCGGTGCCCTTCGCGCCGCGCCACTTCATGTCGGCAACGGTCGCGTCCCATCCTTCCCGGGTCAACCGGAACGCCGCCGCCCGGTTCGGCTCGTGGCACGTGCTGCAGACCCGGACCACCGCGTCCTTGCCGGGGCCGTCCGGCAACTGGGCGAAGACCGTCGCCGGGATTGGCACCAGCAGGAGAACGACGGCGATCCCTGGAGGGAAGAACCTGACCCTGCCGCCCCAACCCCGTCTGGGAGAAATCGCTGGATGCATGACGGTATTTTACCGCGCGTCTGCAGCGCCGCGCGCAGGAAGGGACGGCCGGGCCGGTCTGCGCGAGGTCGACCTACGACGCGTGCCCGCCGGCGGTGAGCAATTCGTCGACCGTGCGCAGGATCTGCTGCGGGGTCGCGGGCTTGGCGATGAACCGGGTGAATCCGGCATCGCGGGCGGCCTCCCGGTCTTCGGCCCGCGTATAGGCCGACAGGGCAATGGCCGGGACCGTCCGCACCTGGCCCGGGAGCCGGCGGACGCGCCGCATGAGCGCGTAGCCGTCTTCGTTCGGCATGCCGATGTCGGCGATGAGCAGGTTGGGGGCGGTGCGTGCAATGGTGGACAGCGCCAGCCGTGCGGATCCGGCCGTCTCGACGCTCGCGCCGGTCCGTTCGAAGAGCTGCGTCAACAGCTCCCGGGTCGCTGCATCGTCGTCGACCACGAGGATCCGCTGCCCGTTGAATCGCATGGCGAAGGCATCCCGCGGCGGCTCGCTCGCGTGACGGTCAGCGGGCGCCTCGATCAGCACGGGGATTGGCAGGGCCACTTGAAAAGATGCCCCGTGTCCGACGCCGGCGCTCTCCGCGCGGACGCTGCCCCCGTGCAGCTCCACCAGGTGCTTGACGATCGACAGCCCGAGGCCAAGCCCGCCGTGTCCGCGTGTGACGCTCTGATCCGCCTGCCGGAACCGATCGAAGATGAAGGGCAGGAAGTCGGGCGCGAGGCCGGGCCCCGTGTCGGAGACCGTGACGAGCGCCTGCGAGCTCGCCAGGCCGAGGCCGACGGACACGTCTCCGCCCGGCGGGGTGAACTTCACGGCGTTCGACAGCAGATTCCACAGCACCTGTTGCAGCCGGCCCGCATCGCCTTGTATGGCGGGCACGTCGCGGAGGTCCACCCGGATCCGGATGTGCTTCGCGAGCGCCGCCGGGCGCGCCGCCTCGACCGCCGACTCCAGGATGGGTCCCAGTGCCACCCGACACAGGTCCACACGCAGCTTCCCCGTGATGATGCGCGCCATGTCGAGCACGTCTTCGATGAGCTGTGCCTGCGCGCGGGCATTCCGCTCCACGACGTCCAGGGCGTGGGCGACCTGCCCCGGGTCTACCTGACCGTGGCGCAGCATGCTGGTCCATCCGAGGATGGCGTTGAGGGGCGTCCGCAGTTCATGCGACAGCGTCGCCAGGAATTCGTCCTTCAGCCGGCTCGCCGCTTCGGCCTCGGATCGCGCGGCCCGCAGGGCCACGAGGGTGTCCCGCATCTCGTACTGGCGGAGCCGGGCGCGCAGCGCCGCTCGGACCACGCTGACCACGGCCGCGACCCGTATGGGCCGCTCGATGACCGTCACGTTCCGGAGCGCCTCGACCACGCCCAGCACCCGGAGGGCCGCGGTGTTCTGCACCCCCCCGGCGAACAGGATCACGGGGATGTCGGACCACGCGGGCTGCCGATTGAGCGCGGCCGTCAGGTTCGGAAAGCTGCTGTCGTCCAGCGCTTCCTCGGTCAGGATGATCGCGCCGGCCTGGCCGGCGAACTCGGTGCAGACCTGGTCGATCGACGGGCACACGACCGCCGGGATGGACGAGCGGCTGAGGAATTCGCGCGTCAGCGCCCCATCGCGCCCGACGGGCGCGAACACGAGCACCCGCCGCTCCCCGCTACTGAGGGGGTCTTCCATCGTCGTGGAGCAACGGACCGGGAGTGCCGCGATACTGGGGGACGCCTGTCATGACGCCGTGGAACTGCGACAGCGGCTCGCCCACCCTGATCCGATCGGGACCGATGGCGAACTCGCGGATCGTCGTCTCGTGCGCGCCCGTCCGTTTCTTGACGACCGAAATCGCCTTCCGCACCATGCCGTCCGCCTCGAAAAACCGCAGCAGCACGACCGCGTCGGCCAGGTAGCTCACATCGATGGGAGACACCATCTGCGAGCCCATCATGCCGTGCTGTGCCGCGATCAGCAGCGTCGCGACGTCGTGATCGTTCAGGAATGCGGCGAGCTCGTGCATGCGCACGAGCGGCGCGTGCCCGGTGGGGATCGCGTTGAGGTAGCCGTTCAGGCTGTCGACGAGCACGACGCGGCATCCGTCTTCCTCCACCCGCGCGCGGACGCGATGGGCGAACTCACCCGGCGACAGGTCTCCGGGTTCGACCTGATCGAGCGTCAGCCGACCGGAGGCCACCCGCTCCCTGATGCGCATGCCGAGCGCCTCGCACCGCTCGATGAACGTTTCGCGCCGTTCGTCGAACAGGTACACCGCCGCCGGCACATCGGCGTTCGCGGTGACATATTGCGCGGCCAGGGTCGACTTGCCGACGCCGGCCGGCCCGATGAACAGCGTCGTCGTGCCCCACGTCAGACCGCCGCCGAGAAGCCTGTCGAGCTCTGCGACTCCGCTCGACACCACACCGGCCGCCCGCGGGCGTTTGCGCTCCGGCACCAGCTGCGGGAAGACGACCAGGCCGCCGCGCTGGATCTTGAAGTCGTGATACCCCTCCGTGGCCCCTACGCCGCGGAGCTTCACGATCCGGATCCGCCGGCGCGACCGGCCGTACTCGAACGGCTCCTGCTGGAGCAGGATGACCCCGTGCGCAATGCTCTGCAGCTGAAGGTCGTTGTCGGCGGAGGTGTGGTCGTCAAGCATGAGGACGGTGCAGTCGCGGCCTGCGAAGTACTCCTTGAGCGCAAGAATCTGCCGCCGGTAGCGCAGGGGATCCCGCGCGAGCAGCCGCATCTCGGAAAGCGAGTCGAGCACGACACGGGTCGGTCGGATGCGATCGATGATTTCGAGCACCGACTTCACCATCTCGCCGAGCTCGATCTCGGACGGGTGATACAGCGTGTACTGCTCGTCGGGCCCTCTCGAGTCCGGGCGCGCGAGCTCGAACACCTCGAGGCCGTCGAGCGACCAGCCGTGGGACCGGGCCACTCCCCTGAGCTCCGTCGCGGTCTCCGAGAGCGCCACGTAGAGACAGGTCTCGCTGCGGTCGCGCCCCTCCATCAGGAACTGCAGCGCAAGCGTCGTCTTGCCGGTGCCGGGATCCCCTTCGAGAAGGTGCAGCCGGTGAGCCGGCAGGCCGCCGTCCAGCAGGAAGTCCAGCCCGCTGATCCCGGTGAGCGCCCGCAGGTCGGCCTCTCGTGACTCTTCTTCCCCCATCTGTCCTCCGTCGGTGCGCCGCGACCTCATCCAGGACCGGACGAACTCTCAATATTAATTCGTCATCACGCCCGGAGTCGAGCGATGTGCGGTTGCGCACCTCGCACGAGCGCGTCGGACGCAACCGCCGCGAAACTGATTAAATACGACCTATGGCCACGCGCACGAGCGACCCTCACGAGCGGCTGCGGGACGATGTTCGAATGCTCGGGGGCATTCTCGGAGAAACCCTTCGCCGGCGCGAAGGGGCCGAGCTCTACGACACGGTGGAGCGGGTCCGGTCGCTGTCGAAGAGCGGCCGTGCCGGCAGCGATCGCGATCTGGACGCCGTCGCCGGGCTGCTGCGCGAGCTTCCCGTCGAGTCCACGGTCACGATCGCGCGGGCGTTCTCGCACTTCCTCACCCTCGCCAACAGTGCGGAACAGCACCACCGGGTGCGGCGCCGTCGCGAGTACCAGCACGACCCGTCGGCTCCGCCCCAGCGCGGATCGTGCGACGAGACGTTCGCGCGCCTGATGGAGCGTGGGGTCCGCGCCGCGGATCTCCATGCGGCCACGGCGTCCCTCAGCATCGAGCTGGT
This sequence comes from Acidobacteriota bacterium, assembly GCA_031361295.1. GTDB lineage: Bacteria > Acidobacteriota > Vicinamibacteria > Vicinamibacterales > 2-12-FULL-66-21 > JALZOC01. Next base: position 9,414 of record JANMCN010000123.1, read on the forward strand.
GCTCACCGCTCACCCGACGACCATCACCCGGCGCACGCTCATCCAGAAGCACCTGCGCATCGCGGGCGCGCTGGCGCGTCAGGACCGCGAGGACATCACCGCCCCCGAACGTCAGGAAATTGCCGATCTGCTGCGCCGCGAGATCATGGCCGCGTGGGAAACCGACGAAATCCGTCCACGCCGGCCCACCCCTGTGGACGAGGCGATCGCGGGCCTCCTCATCTTCGAGCAGACCCTCTGGGACGCGGTGCCCCGGTTCGTCCGATCGCTCGACGGCGCGCTGCGCGCCGCCACCGGCCAGCCGCTCGCGCTCGAAGCCGCCCCGATCCGGTTCGGGTCGTGGATGGGCGGCGATCGCGACGGCAACCCGACCGTGACCCCCCACGTCACGCACCTTGCGTGCGGCGTGGCGAGATGGATGGCGGCAGACCTGTACGAGCGCGAGATCGGAGCGCTCAGGGCCGAGCTGTCGATGACCGTCGCGACGCCGGAGCTTCAGGCTCGCGCCGGCGGGGCCCGGGAGCCGTACCGCGCCGTGCTTCGCGAAGTGCGCGATCGCCTTCGCGCCACTCGCGAAGCGCTCGGGCGGGAACTGGCACGCGCCGATCTCTTCCAGTCCGACGTGCCCCGCCTGGAGACAGGGCGCGCGGCGCCGTACCGCTCGATCGCGGAGCTCGTCGAGCCGCTGCAGCTCTGCCACCGTTCGCTCATCCGCACGGGGCAGGACATCATCGCCAACGGCCGGCTGACCGATCTGCTGCGCCGGACGGCGGCGTTCGGGCTGACGCTCGTCCGCCTCGATCTGCGGCAGCATGCGTCGAGGCACGCCGCCGCGCTGACGGCCGTCACCGAGCACGCGGGGCTGGGCCGGTACTCCGAATGGGACGAAGCCCGGAAGCAGTCGTACCTGACAGAGGCGCTGCGGGGCGCACGCCCCATCGTCCCGCCGGACCTGATCCCCGACGAGGAAGTCCGCGAGGTGTTCGCGACGTTCGAGGCTGCGGCGGAAATCAATCCCGAGTCGCTCTCCGCCTACGTGGTCTCCATGGCCCAGGCGCCCTCCGATGTGCTGGCCGTGGAGGTCCTGCAGTTGCAGGCCCCCGCCCGCCTGCGAGTCGTGCCTCTCTTCGAGCGTGTGGACGACCTGGAGAATGCGCCGGCGACGTTGCGCGCCCTGCTGGCGATCCCCGAGTACCGCGATCGGATTGGCGGGCGCCAGGAGGTGATGATCGGCTACTCGGACTCCGCGAAAGACGGGGGGCGGCTGGCGGCCAACTGGGCGCTCTACCGAGCGCAGGAGGCAATCGTGGAGGTCTGTCGGGAGGCCGGCGTCGAATTGACGCTCTTCCATGGGCGCGGCGGAAGCATCAGCCGGGGCGGCGGGCCGACCTACCTCTCGATCCAGTCGCAGCCGCCCGGATCGGTGGGCGGACGACTGCGCGTCACGGAGCAGGGGGAAATGATCCAGGCCCAGTTCGGGCTCCCGGACATCGCGGCGCGCACGCTCGAGCTGTACACCACCGCGACGCTCGGCGCGACCCTCGCCCTGCCGCCGGCCCCGGAGGCTCGCTGGCGTCAGGAGATGGAACGGCTCTCGAAGACCGCACGCAACGCCTACCGTGACGTCGTCTACGAGGACCCGACGTTCATCGAATACTTTCGTGCCGCAACTCCGGAAGTGGAGCTCGGCACGGTTCCCATCGGAAGCCGGCCGACGCGGCGCGTGGCCGACGGGGGCGTCGATTCGCTGCGGGCGATTCCCTGGGTGTTCGCGTGGACCCAGACCCGGCTGCTCCTGCCCTCCTGGCTCGGCACCGGCGAAGCGCTCACGTCGGCCGCGCAGCGTGGCGAGCAGGCGCTGCTCCGCGAGATGTACGAGGGCTGGCCCTTCTTTCGTTCGACGCTCGATCTCGTCGCGATGGTGCTGGCGGAATCCGACGCACGCATCGCCGCAGAGTACGACCGCCGGCTCGTCCCGGAGCGGTTGCAGGCGGTGGGCGCGGACCTTCGGCGCCGGCTTGGCGAGACGATTACCTCGGTGCTGGCCGCCACCGGCAAGGAACGCCTCCTCACGGAGAACGTCGTGCTGCGGCGTTCCATCGAAGTGCGAAACCCCTACGTGTACCCCATCAACCTGGTCCAGATCGAGCTGCTGCGCCGACTGCGCGAAAACGGGGAAGCCGACCCCCAGCTCTCGAAGGCGTTCATGGTCACGGTCAACGGCATCGCTGCAGGCATGCGCAATACCGGTTAGCGAAACCCGCACGACCGCCATGCCCCGCGCCGCCGCTACTCGAAGGTCACGTAGCGTTTCAGCCGATCCGTCTCTTTCTGCCCGACGTACTTGCCGATCTCCTTGTCGAACTGCGCCCACGACTTCCACGGGCGATATTCCTTGAACTCGCGAACCATCCGTGGCCCCGCGCCAGGGATCGTGAGGATGTCCTCGTCTGTGGCCGTGTTCAGGTTGACGGGGATGAAACAGTACTGTGCGAGTTGTGCCGTCGCCTCCGGCCCGACGTACTTGCCGATTTCCTTGTCGAACTGCGCCCACGACTTCCACGGCCGATACTCAGCGAACTCGCGGGCCATGCGCGTGCCGGCTCCGGGGACGAGCAGAATCTCCTCCGTCGGAGCGGTGTTCAGGTTGATGTGGACGAACGCCTTCTTGTAGAACTCCATCGCGTCCACGGGCTTGAGGCCCTGACCGAGAACGAACGTGTTCAGCTCGACGATGCGCTTGAACGGCCGCGCGGCGACGAGCGCCGCCGCGATCGCGGGGGTCATGTGGGGCATGGCCGCCAGGTCCTTCTCGGCCGCGGTGTTCGCATCCACGACCCCCTGGGATTTCCCCACCTGGGCTCCCAGGCCGGCCGGGGCTGCCACGACGAACACCATGAGCACGACTGCCACGAATCTCGCGCCGAATCTCATTGCATCTCCTTTGTCGGACGGCCACTCGTCCGGTCGTCATTGTGCGGGGGGTCCACTGCGGCGCCACGACGCCGCAGCGCCGGATGTCGGAACGCGTACGTGAGACCCAGCAATCCCAGCTGCGTCATCGACCCGGGTGCCAGTGCGGGCGGTGTCTTCGCGGCCATCGCTTTCCAGAAAAGCGCCATGCCCCTGATGGAGGGATCCATCTCGCGCTGGAACGCCACGTTCGCCGAGTAGTGAAAGCCGATGCCCAGCACACCGGCCGCCACGAACAATGCCATCGTGATCTGGAGGGCCCGAACACTCGCCGACCCCCCGTGCACCAGGTGCCAGCAAATCGTCAGCAGCCCGACGCCGACGAGTACGGGAGCGATCAGCTGCGCGGCAGATTCATCGTGAGCGAGAAACAACAGCTCCGTTCCGAGGCCGGCGAGGCCTACGACAAGGACGAACAGCAGCATGCCGCGAAGGACCGCTGGAGTGTTCTCTGTGGGCAAAGCCGTCATGATCTCGCCGGAGGCGCCACGGGGCGCGAACGCACATCGACAGGGTTGGCTGTCTCAGACTGCGCCCGGTCGCCGGGCGTCTACAATGGGATGCTAGCGTACGCATCGGGCCGGTTTGGCGGCGTCACCAAAATGTCACGGCAGACGCCGCGCGGTAGACTTGACCGCATGAGTCGCCGTCCCGGTCACGCATTCCGCCTCGGGCAGGGTGCGCCGCGGTACGCCGCGGTCTTCGCGCTTGGCGTGACGGTCCTCGGCGCGGCACAAGCCCCGCCCGGCGTGCGCGCGCCCCGGACGCTGCGATCCAGCGTGGAGGTGACGGCGGTCACCGTCACGGTCCGGGATGCGAACGGGCGCCTCGCGCCGGACCTGCCGCGCGAGGCCTTCTCGGTCTACGAAGACGGCGAGCCCCAGACGATCACGCAGTTCACGCACGAGCGGGTGCCGGTCGCGCTCGGTCTCCTCCTCGACGTCAGCGACAGCATGTTCGGCCAGCGCATCCGTGATGCCCGCTCGGCGGTCGCCCGCTTCCTGCTCGAGCTGCTCGCCCCGGACGACGTGTTCTTCCTGATGGCGTTCAACCATGCGCCGCACATTCTGACGGCGTGGACCAGCGATCCGGAAGCCGCCCACAGCGCGCTCGACACACTCCATCCATCGGGGGGGACCGCGATCTACGACGCCGTGCTCAGGGCCTTGCCGCTCATCGACAGCCGCCCCCGGGATCGTGCGGCGCTCGTGTTGATCTCGGATGGCGCCGACACGGCGAGCGATGTCACGCTCAGGGATCTCCGCGCGTCGCTGCTCAAGACGGACGCGTTCATCTACGCGATCGCGATCGACTCGCAGTCCCACCAGGCGATCAACACGCACGTCAATCCCGAGGCGCTCGCCGAAATCACCACCCAGACCGGAGGACGCACCGAGGTCGTCTACGACACCGCGGATCTGGGACCCGCCACGGCTCGCATCGCCGAGGAGCTGAACCGCCAGTACGTCCTTGGGTATTCGTCACCCCGACCGGGTGACGGAAAGTACCACGCGATCCGTGTCACGGTGGCGGCACCCGGCTACAAGGTTCGGGCGCGGAACGGGTACGTG
>JANMCN010000206.1:0-14583 GCA_031361295.1 Acidobacteriota bacterium
GAGGCGAAGAACACGCGCATCCTTGCCTGGGCGGCGCAGCGGGGCGCGTGCGCCTACGGGGTCGACATCTCCGAGCCCACCGTCATCCAGGCGAGAGCGGCGTTCAGGCGCGGCTCGAGTCCGTTGCGCGCGGCGGCCGCCGACGTCCGCGCCCTGCCGTTTCGCGACGACAGCTTCGACGCGATTTATTCGATGGGGACGATCGAGCATTTCGACGAGACCGAGCAGGCGGTCAGAGAAATGGCGAGAGTGTTGAAGCCGGGCGGGCACGCGATTATCGGCGTGCCGAACCGGCACGATCCGTTCCTGAGACCGCTGCTCGCGACGATGCTGCAGGCGCTGGGGATGTATGCGTACGGGTATGAAAAATCGTACTCGCGCCGTGCGCTCAGGGTGATGCTCCAGCGCGCCGGCTTCACGATCGTGGAAGAGACCGCGATTCTCTTCATGCCAGGGTGGCTCAGAATTCTCGACCTTGCGTGCCACGCCTGGTGCCGGCCCCTGTCAGCCTTGACCGGCGCCTGCGTGCGGCCATTCGTCTGGCTCGATCGACACGTGCCGGCGGTGCGCAGGCACGGTTATCTTCTGGCGACGGTCGTTACGAAGGACTGACCGCGTGAATCGAGGCTGACGGCGTACGAACGTCCGCGGGATCGGCGTCGGGTCCCATCGAACCCGCAATCAACGAGGACCGGACGGGAAGGGCGCGATCGGCTTCACCGGCAGGCGCCCGGACACCGGGTGTCCGGCTGGTGTCCGGCGGCGCGGACGCACGGGATCGCCGCTTCTTGTGCGCCGGCGGCTCGGGAGGATGGGTCTTCGCGTAAGTCAGGAGTCCGGTCCAGAACTCGAGCGCATGCGTGTGACACACCTCCGCCGGAATCGCCGGGATCCGGGAGATCGCCGCTTGAGCGCAATAGCCACACTGCATGGGCGCAGGATATCGGTCGAGCTGGTACGGCGCTGTACACAATTGCACACCGCCGCGAACGCACACGGTCCATGGGAAGACGCGTCGCCGGCAGTGAATACGCTAAAGCTCCGGCGCATCCACGAACGACGCGCGCCTGAGAGATCTCAGCGTCAGGGAATGGGGAGCCGGCCGGTTGTTGCAGTCTCCCGCCGATCACCATCGGGTCATGCCGCACGTCGACTGGAGAACGACGACCTGCGGGACGGACAGCAGGCACGGCCGCGCGGGTCGACCAGGCAAGCGCCGTGTGGTGCATGCTGCGTCAGGCGCCGGGGTTCCCTGAATACACGTCGGTGCTCAAATAGCGCAGCCCCGAATCGACGATGATGGTCGCCACCGTCGCGCGAGGGCCCAGCTGCTGCGCGACGCGGATCGCCGCGACGACGTTCGCGCCGGACGACGCGCCCGCGAAGATCCCCTCCTCGCGCGCCAGTCGTCGCGCCATTGCCTTCGCTTCCTCCGTAGTCACCGTCTGAATCTCATCGACGAGTTCAGGCTGCCACAACGGCGGAATGAATCCAATGCCGATGCCCTCGATTTTGTGGGAGCCAGAGGGCTTGCCGGACAGCACGGCGGACTCCGCAGGTTCGACGGCGATCGTCCGGATGCGGTCGTTGTGTTTCAGGAGCGATCTCGTGACGCCATGGATCGAATGCGCCGTGCTGACCGAATGTACGAATGCATCGAGCTGTCCACCGGTCTGGCGCCACAGTTCATCCCCAAGCGGAAGATATCCCGCGATGGCGTCATGGTTGTTGAGTTGATCGCAATACCAATGGCCTGGCCGTACGCTGATGTCTGCGGCGGTGCTGATCATGGCCTTGATCAGCGCCTCGGTGATCTTCTTGTTGTCGCTCGGCACGTCCGTGATTCTTGCGCCGAACGCCTGCATCGTCCGCCGCTTCTCATCACTGAATGCGTCGGAAAACACGATCTCGAGGGCGTATCCCCTGGCGGCGCACACGAACGCCAGTGAGATGCCGGTGGTGCCGGCCGTGTATTCCACTACTGTTCCGCCGGGCCGCAAGCGCCCGTCCGCCTCGGCTCGCTCGATGGCGGCTTTGGCCATGCGATCCTTCATGCTCCCGGTCGGGTTGGCCCACTCGAGCTTGGCCACGATTCGCCCCGAACCTGCCGGCACGACCTTCTGAAGCTCGATGAGCGGCGTGTTGCCGATGGCGTCCAGTACGTGGTGTGTGGATGGTGTCATCACGGTCCTTCCGTGTGCCCGACGATTCGCGTAGCCGGCGCGTGTCAGGCGGCGCTCACGAGATGCCTGACGGCGATCATCCAGATTACGAATGTGAAGGACGGATTTCAGGTAGTGATGGACAGGATCACAGCAGGTGCAAGCGTTCGGCCCTGCGAATTCCCGCTGACGCCATTCACCTGAGCGGCCATGTTGCCCGAGACCCGGGCGTCGATCAAGCCATTTGAAGGCGATTCCTTCTGTGTGGGGTCCGGAATCCCGTTGCCGCCCCTCCGGCCGTGCAAGGCAATCCGCGAGGAGGCGGCACGCATGCAGAGGCTGCATGAGGGAGCCAGGAAGGAATGAGAACGTGGCACACCCACCGGCACGATGCGCGGCAGGCGTGTCACTGAACAACTCGTGGGGGCGCCAACATGCCGGAACGAAGCGAGATGTTGGCGGGGTCGACGGGACTCGAACCCGCGGCCTCCGGCGTGACAGGCCGGCGTTCTAACCAACTGAACTACGACCCCGAAAGTAGTGCGTCCGATGGTGCGAGACGAAGCGCGCGGTCCTGGTCCTGGCCTGCCCGCCCTCGCGCTCGCGCGCAGCGCTTCGGCGGGCAACCTTCGCCTGCACTACAAGCGAAGTTGGTGGGCGGTACAGGACTCGAACCTGTGACAGCCGGCGTGTAAAGCCGGTGCTCTACCAACTGAGCTAACCGCCCTACTGGCGCACCGGGCTCGCCGACGGTTCGGCCAAACACCGATTATAGCCACGAAGCCGGCGAGGGGCAAGCTGCGCGCGGAATCCGTTCGTCAGAAAAGTCGGACCTTCCACGCGAGCAGCGCCAGGACCAGAAGCAGCCCGACGAGCGCACGATACTCGCGATTGCGCACGGCGCGGGCCGCGCTGAAGCGCCGCCGCACCCCTGGCGCGGTTCCCGCGCGATACGCCGGATACGCGGCCCCGAACTTGTCCGTCAGGTGCGCCTCCTCCGTCCGGACCGCGGCCGTCAGCGTGACCACCAGGTACGCGGCGACGAGCGTGGCGACCACCCAGTTCGCCGAGGCATACGCCAGCCCGGCGCCGATCAGCGTGGATCCCAGGTAGAGCGGGTGCCGGGTGAATCGATATGGTCCGGACGTCGTGACCTCGCGCCCTTTTTCGAGGTGACCTGCCGCCCAGAGTCGGATTGCCTCGCCGGCACCCGCCAGGGTCCCGCCGGCCAGCAGCGTGGCAGACGTGGGATGCGCGAGCCAGATCGCGAGGACACCGCACACAAAGCCAATCGTGACCCGAAGCCTGGCAATCCGGCGCAGCAGCGTCATACCTGCAGACGCTGCGTGGCAGCGGCGGTCACTTCCGTGACGGGAATGTCGGCCATGCACCACGAGCGTTCGTGGCACCGCCGGCGGTAGTGACAGCGGCACGACTCGAACCGCGAGACCGACAGATCCGCGGCCGCCCACGGACCATTCCGACACGGATCCGTGGGTCCGAAGAGCGACACGGTCGGCGTCCCCGCCGCCGTGGCGATGTGCAGCGGCCCCGTATCGCCCGAGACCATGAGCGCGGCGGTCCGGCACAAGGCGAGGATGTCGGCGAGGGTCGTCGCCGGGCACAGCCGTGCGGCGCCCGCCGACGCGTCGGCCACGGCCTGCGCGAGCGGTTGCTCGCCAGGCCCCCACAGCACGAACGACGGCAATTGCCGGACGTCGCGCAGGAACGCCGCCACCTGCCCGAAACGCTCGGCCGGCCACCGCTTGTTCGGCCACGCAGCGCCGGGGTTGATGAGCGCAAAGGATCCGCCGCCGCCAGCTGTCGCGCGGATGCTCGCGACCGCGGCAGACTCGACCGCCGCGAGCGGAAAATCGATGCGCTCGTCGTCGACGCCAAGTGCCCGCAGCAGGCGCAGGTTCTTGCGGACGACGTGCCGGTCTCGCGGGTTCCGGTCCTCCGCCGTCGTGCCCGCGCCGCCCGTGCAGGTGTAGAACGGCCGCGCGCTCTTCTCGCGCAGGTACCGGGTCGAGAAGCCCGCCACGCGGGTCGCGCCCGACGCTCGCGACAGCACGGCGGACTTCAGCAACCCCTGGAAGTCCACCGCCCAGTCGTATCGGCGGAGCCGCAGGGTGCGGACGGTGTCGATCCACCCTCCGAGCGTCGGCCGTTCGAGCGGAATCGTGCGATCGAGCGAGGTGACGAGGTCCACGATGGCCCGGTGCTTCCGGTCCACGAGCCAGTCGATGCGCGCGTCCGGCCAGGCGGCTCGCAGGGCCGCTGCGGCAGGCATGGCGTGGACGATGTCGCCAAGGGCGCCAAGCCGCACGATGAGCACGTTCATCCGCGGATTCTGGAGAGGAGGTCCCGCGTGGAGTGCTGCTTCAGATCGCCGACGATCGCGATGCGACCGCCGTACGACAGCACGGTCTCGCGTTCCGGCACGGACTCCACCGTATAGTCCGTGCCCTTGCAGTGGACATCCGGCCGCAGCAGCGTGAGCAGCGGAGCCACGGTCGGCTCGGGAAAGATGACGACGTAGTCGATCCCGCGGAGCGCCGCGACGATCTCGGCTCGGTCCTTCGCGGCCAGAAGAGGCCGCCCCGGACCCTTTGCGGCGGCCGTCCGGTCGTCGTTGATCGCGACGATGAGCCGGTCGGCTTCGCAGGCCGCCGCCTGCAGATAGCGGACGTGACCGACGTGCAGGAGGTCGAAGCAGCCGTTCGCGAGCGCGACCGTGAGGCCCGCGCGCCGATCGGCCGCGACACGGGCGACGAGCTGCTCCCGGGTGACGATCGTGTCAGCCAAGGTCGCTCACCACGGCGTGGCGAAGTTCGTCTGCACCGACCGTCGCGGTCCCGCGCTTCATCACGACAATCCCCCCGGCGTAGTTCGCCAGGTGCGTCGCCTCGAGAAACGTCGCACCCGCGGCGAGCGCAAGGGTCATCGTGGCAATGACCGTATCGCCGGCGCCGGTGACGTCGGCAATCTGATCCGACCCGAAGATGGGTACGTGCACGGTCGGGCGGCCGGCTTCGAAGAGCGCCATCCCGCGGCTGCCCCTCGTCACGAGCACCGCGGCGGAATGCGTCCGGGCCAGCAATTCGCGCCCGGCCTTCTCGAGCGTGCGTGCGTTCTCCCCGATTCGAATCCCGAACAGCTGCTCGACCTCCGACTCATTCGGCGTGCAGGTCGTCATCCCCCGGAACCGCAGGAGCGAATATCGTGAATCCACCAGCACCGGCGGCGCAGCGCGCCGGCCCCGGCGGAGGGCTTTCTGCGCCTGCCGCACGAGGGCGGGCGTGACCATCCCGCTTCCATAGTCCGACACGAGCAGCGCGTCGCACCGCGAGGCGTCGGACACGAGACGGGCAGCCACGGCGGCGCGATCGGCATCGGCGAGCTGAGGACCCGCCGCGCGGTCGATTCGCACGACCTGCTGCTTGGCGGAGTGGATGCCTCCGGCGAGGATGCGCGTTTTCGTGGGCGTCCGGAACGCGCGGGCGCGGACGATCCCCCGTACGTCGACGTGCTCGCGCATCGCGTCCAGCAGCCGCCGTCCCGTGTCGTCCTGCCCCGTCGCGCCCACGACCACCGCACGGCCGCCGAGCGCCGCCACATTGCCGGCCGCGTTGCCCGCGCCGCCCGGGACAATCGCCGTCGAGTCGTAGTTGAGAATCAACACCGGCGCTTCGCGGGACACGCGAGCGATCTCACCGTAGATGAATTCGTCGACGATCAAGTCGCCGAACACGAGCACGCGCACCCCGGCAAACGCCTCGATGAGCGACACGAGGCGCGCGGGGTGAATCGAGGCGTTCTGCTGTGGTGCCATCACTGCGCGCGCAGGATCCAGGAGACCGCTTCGATGACGTTGTCGGTGATGGCGGCCGGCGTCACGGCCGGGTTCGGCGCCGCCTCCTCCGTGCGGCCGTATCCGGTCCGCACGAGGATCCCGCGGGCGCCGACACGCTGGCCCGCTTCGAGGTCGTGCCAGCGATCGCCGACGACGAACGAGGCCGCCAGATCGAGACCGAGATCTGACGTGGCCCGGGTCAACATGCCGGGTTTCGGCTTCCGGCACTCACAATCCTGGCGCAAGGCCTCGATGACCGCCTCGGGATGGTGCGGGCAGTAGTAGAACCCGTCGACCTTCGCGCCGCCACGCGCCAGCCTCTCGCCGATGTGCCGGTGGGCCTCCGCCACGAAGGACTCCTTGAAAATGCCCCGCGCGATGCCGGCCTGGTTCGTGACGATCACGACCGCAAACCCGCTCCGGTTTAGGAGCCTGATCGCATCCACGGTGTACGGAAAGAGCACGAGGCGCTCGAGGCGATCGAGGTAACCAGCCTCCTCGACCAGGGTGCCGTCGCGATCGAGAAATACCGCCGGCCTTTTCAGCATTGCGTATTGAAGCCCTCTCCTGCGCGCGCGTCGAGACGTGCCGACACCGCGTCGAACACCGCGTCCGGCGTGATGCCCTTCATGCAGCGATGGTCGATCGGGCAATCGCGCAGCATGCAGGGCCGGCAGAACACCGGGTGCACGAGCACGTCGTGCGCCCCCTGCGGAGCGGTCACGCGGTCGTCGGTAGGGCCGAACACCGCCACGACCGGAATCCCGAGGGCCGCCGCCAGGTGCATGCCCCCGGAGTCGTTGGACACGAAGGCGTCGCACCGCGCCAGGACGCCTGCGAGCAGGCGCAGATCCGTGCGGCCGATGAGATCCACCACGCGCGCGCCCGGCCGCAGCGAGGATTCTATCTCACGCGCGGCGTCGCGGTCCCCCGCCGCACCGAGGAGGACGCACGTCGCACCCCGCGCGGAGAGCCGCGCGATCACGTCGGCAACCCGACCGGGCGGCCAGCGCTTCGCATGGCCGTACGCCGCGCCCGGCGCGAATCCGACCATGGGGCCGGTCGTGACGCCGGAGCGGGCCAGCACGGCGTCGGCGCGGAGCGCAGTCTCCGAACGCACCGAGACGCTGGGCCGTGGATCGGCCACGGGAAAGCCCAGGGCGCGCACCAGCTCCGCGTAATACGCCGACTGGTGCAGACGGCCGGCCGGCCGGCGGATGGATCGGGTCAGGCACGGTGTACGGAAGCTGCCGGCGTATCCCCATCGTTCTGGCACACCCGCCCGCCGCGCGACCCAGGCCGAACGAAAGGAGTTCGGCAGGAGCAGCGCGGCATCGAACGCCCCGGCCGCGAGCACCGCGATCTCCGTCGCGCCCGTCACAACGAGGATCTCATCCTGCGCGGCCACGGTCTTCTCTTCGAACAGGGGGGCTACGGACGCGGTCGCCGCGACCGCGATCCGTCGGTCGGGGAACGCCGCGCGAACGGCCGCCATCGCGGGCAGCGCCATCACGGCGTCTCCGAGCCAGTTCGGCGCGCGGATCACCAGCCGCGTCATGAGGTGAACCTCGGCGCGTTCCGCATGCGCCTGCAGGGCATGGCGGGCATTATTCCGCCGGCCCGGGTTCCGCGGGTGCCGGCTCGGGACCCTCCGACGTCGCGGCGGGAAACATGCCGCGCACCCGCTCGCTGTCGGGAACGTCGCGCCAGCGACGGTGCATCCACAACCAGAGATGCGGATACCGCCGCACATACATCTCGAGCACGTCGGTGCAGCGCTGTGTGAACTCGCGTGTCGCCTCCTCGTCCCCGGCCCGCGGCGGGTCCACCGCGTGCTCGTACACCATCCGGAAGCGGCCGCCGGGCAATGGCAGCGCGAACACCGGCACGACGGGCGCGCCGGTCCGAAGCGCCAGCGCCGCAAGAGCGGACGTCGTGGCGGCCGGACGATTGAAGAAATCCACGTAGATCGCGTCGGCCGGCTGCATGTGCTGGTCGATGAGGAACGCGACAGCCTGGTTCGCCTCGAGTGCGCGCAGGACGCGGCGGATGGCGCCACGCCGGTAGATGACGGCGTTGCCCGTGGCCCGGCGGACCGATTCGAGGAGATCGTGCAGTAGCGGGTTGTCGAGGGGGCGCGCCAGGACCGCGATCGGCTTGAGCGCAACGGCGTGCACGAGCGCGTTGATTTCCCAGAAGCCGAAGTGCCCGGTGAACAGCAGCACTCCTCGCCCCTGGGTGTGCGCCTGGATCACGCGCTCCTCGCCGGCGAACTCCACGCGGGCCAGCATGGCGGCCGGCTCCATCGTGCTGAACTTCAGCAGGGTGGCAAGCAATCGTCCGAAATGCGAGAACATCTCCCGCGCGATCACGTCGCATTCGGCTTCCGAGCGGAGCGGAAACGCCGCCCGGAGATTCTTGACCGCCAGGCGCCGATGTCCGCGATCCAGGACATAGAACGCTCTCCCGAGCAGCGTGCCGGCGCCGAGCACGGCCGACATCGGCAGCACGCGTGCGGCCGCGACGACGCTCATGACGGCGATGTACTCGAGTCTGTGCCGCAGGGTCGGTCCGGGCCGGGCGGCTTCCGTGCGCACGGGAGCGTGCTGATCAGGCACGCGACGCTCCGAATGCCTGATTCGAAACGCGGGCGTCCGGGGTGGGCATCATGTCGCGCGCCGCGGCGAGCCCTCCGGCAAGCCAGGACCGGAAGTCTTCGAGCGGATCCGGTTCCATTGTAAGGGGCACCCATCCGACGACGTGCCGGAACGGACGGTGCGGCAGCAGCCGGACGAAATCCTTCTCGGTTGTCAGCACCGCGGCTGCCCCGGCGGCGGCCGCCCGGTCGAAAATGCGCGCGACGTCGGCGCGCGAATAGGGATGGTGGTCGCGGAAGGACAGGGTCTCGACGAGCGAATAGCCCGCCGCGCGCAGGTCATCGAAGAACCGCGCCGGCGCCGCGATCCCGGCGACCGCCGTCACCACGGCTGAAGGGGCCAGCGCCAGCCGGCGCCCGCCGGCAGATCCGACGGGCTCCAGGAGCGCGCGCCGGACCCGGAAGATCGGGATGTCCAGCCCCGCTACGTCGATCTCGACATCGACGTCCGCGGCGACAATCGCGTCGGCGGCGATGCAGGCGTCGAGCGGCTCCCGGAGCCGTCCGCCGGGGAGCGTCACGGGATGCGCGATATCGTCGCGTCCGATGATGAGAATGTCGAGATCGCGATCGAGCGGCAGGTGCTGGAAGCCGTCGTCGAGGACATGCACGGTCGCGCCGAACCGGTGTTCGGCGAGGCAGCCGGCCAGATACCGATCCGGCGACACGAGCACCGACGCACCCTCGAGGCACCGCGCCAGCATCAACGGCTCGTCGCCCGATCGGCCGAGGTCGCTCCGGATGCCGTCCGGGTCGCGGACGACCACCACGCCGTCTACCGGGCGCGTTCTCGCGTAGCCGCGGCTGAGGATGGCGGGGCGCTCTCCCATCCCGATCAGCTCGCGGGCGATGGCCGCGACGAGTGGCGTCTTGCCGCGGCCGCCGACGGCGAGGTTGCCCACGCTGATTACGGGCCGGCGCAGCCGGCGGCGGAGATCCGGCCGGGCGGCATAATGCTCGCGGCGGCGGCGCGCCACCGCCGCGTACAACGTGCTAAGCACGGCGTCCTGTCGCTCTCACAGTCGGCGGAAGGGACGGACCACGTCGCCGGGATTATCGGGAGGCATCAGCTGGGCAATCGCCGCAAGGCTCCTGTTGCGGGCGCCGCGATTGGCTTCGACGAGCGCGCGTGCCCCGGCGCCGAGGGTGGCGCGGCGGACCGGATCCCCGAGCAGGTCCACCAGCACGGGCTCCAGCTCGCGGCCGGTCTTCACCTGGACCGCGGCGGCGTTGTCGAGGAACGTCCGCGCGATTTCGGTGAAGTTGTGCATGGAAGGACCAAAGACGATTGGCTTCCCGAAGACCGCCGGTTCGAGGATATTGTGGCCGCCGGCGTCCACGAGGCTGCCTCCGACGAACACCACGGTGGCGACCTGGTACACCTGTGCGAGCTCGCCGATGGTATCGAGAATGACGACGTCGCAGCGGGGTTCCGCATCGACGCGCAGCTCCGTCCGGCGCGCGACGTTCCACCCGGCGCGGCGGGCCAGCCGCTCCGCCTCGTCGAAGCGTTCGGGTTTCCGCGGCGCGATGATCAGGAGCGCGTTCGTCATCGTGGCGCGAATCCGCTGGAACGCGTCGAGCACCGGTTCCTCTTCGCCGCGGATGGTGCTGGCGGCGATGATCACCGGGCGGCCCGCCGTGATCCGGAAGTACCGCAGCACGCGGTTGCGCCCGCGATCGGCGGACGCCGACGCGCCCGGGATGTCGAGCGAGTCGAACTTCAGCGAGCCGGTGACCATGACGCGGTGCGGCTCGGCGCCGATGTCGACGATGCGCCGCGCGGACTCGTCGCTCTGCATGCAGAACCGGTCGACATGGCGCAGGACACGGCGGAAGAAGGGGCGCGCGAGCCGGTAGCGCGGATAGGAACGCGACGAGATGCGTCCGTTGACGAGCATCGTCCGGACGCCCGCCCGGTGGCATGCACGGAGAAGGTTCGGCCAGAGCTCCGTCTCCATCATAATGAAGAGACGCGGTTTCACCAGCGCCAGGGTGCGGGTGACGATGAAACCCAGGTCGAAGGGAAAATAGAAGACTTCGTCGACGTATTGAAGATTGTTCCGGGCAATCTGCTGTCCCGTCATGGTCGTCGTCGAGAGGAACAGGCGCAGCTTCGGGTAGCGCTCGCGCAGCTCCGGCAGCAGCGCGCGGGCGGTCAGCACCTCGCCCACCGAGACCGCGTGAATCCAGATCGACTCGTCGCCGTCGTGATTGAAGGACCGGGGCAGGTAGCCCAGCCGCTGCGGCAGGTTCCTGACGTACTTCCGGTACCGCACCGCCTGGTAAACCAGGTACGGCGACATCAGGGCACAGAACGCCACGATGAGGACGCTGTAAAGGGCGTACAAGACGGGAACCGCGGTTCACTCTAGTCCGTCGTTTGACCACGGCGCAAGCCGTTCGTTAGAATCTAAGGTTTCGCAGGTACTGGGAGGTATCGCAGATGGCTATCAAAGTCGGGATAAACGGGTTCGGCCGGATCGGGCGCAACATCATGCGCGCTGCCATGGACGACAGCAGCATCGATATCGTCGCGGTCAACGATCTGACCAACGCGGATACTCTCGCGCATCTGCTCAAGTACGACTCCATCCTCGGCAATCTCAAGGCGGAGACGTCCGCGAAGGGGGACCGGATCACCGTCGGCAAGCACGAGTTCCAGGTGCTCTCGCTGAAGGATCCCGCCCAGCTGCCGTGGAAGTCGCTGGGGGTGGACGTCGTGTTCGAGGGCACCGGCCTCTTCACGAAGCGCGACGACGCGGCGAAGCACATCTCGGCCGGCGCGAAGAAGGTCGTCATCACGGCCCCCGCGAAAAGCCCCGACCTGACCGTCGTCCTGGGCGTGAACGAAGACAAGTACGATCCGGCGAAGCATCACATCCTGTCGAACGCCTCGTGCACGACGAACTGCCTGGCGCCGGTGGCGAAAATCCTGCACGAACGGTTCGGGATCCGCAAAGGCTGGATGACGACCGTCCACTCGTATACGAACGACCAGAACCTGCTCGACCTGCCACACAAGGATCTGCGCCGCGCGCGGGCCGCGGCGCTGTCGATCATTCCCACGACCACCGGTGCGGCGGTGGCCGTCGGGGAAGTGCTGCCCGAGATCAAGGGGCGGCTCGACGGCATCGCCATGCGGGTCCCGACGCCGAACGTCTCGGTCGTCGACCTCGCGGTGCTCGTGGACAAGAAGACCTCGGCTGAGGAAGTGAACGCCGCGTTCAAGGCGGCGGCCGACGGCCCGCTGAAGAACATTCTTCAATACAGCACGCAGGAGCTCGTCTCGATCGACTTCAAGGGGAATCCGCACTCCTCCATCCTGGACGCGCCCTACACGTCCGTCATGGACGGTGACTTCGTGAAGATTCTCTCGTGGTACGACAACGAGTGGGGCTACTCGAACCGCTGCGTGGACCTGCTGCGCTATCTCGTCAAGAAGGGGCTGTAACGGTTGCGCCGCATCCAGGATCTCGATCTCGCGGGGAAGCGCGTCTTCCTGCGCGTCGATTTCAACGTCCCGATCAAGAACGGCACGATCGGCGACGACACGCGGATCCGCTCCTCGCTGCCCACGATCCAGTACGCGCTCGAGCGCGGCGCGACGGTGATCCTCGCGTCGCACCTCGGCCGACCGAAGGGCACACCGAACCCGGAGTATTCCCTGCGCCCCGTCGCCGCGAGGCTGTCGGAGCTGATCGGGCGCCCGGTCGAGTTCGCGGAGGACTCGGTTGGTGAGGCGGCGACCGCGGCGATTGACCGCGCGGCGCGCGGGAAGAAGGTCGTCCTCCTCGAGAATCTCCGGTTCCACGCCGAAGAGGAGAAGAACGATCCGGTCTTTGCGGCGCAGCTCGCGCGGCTGGCGGACGTCTATGTGAACGACGCGTTCGGTTCGGCCCACCGGGCGCATGCCTCGACCGAGGGCATCGTGCACCAGGTCAGGGAAACCGCCGCGGGCCTGCTCATGGCGGCAGAGGTCGAGTACATGGGGAAGATCCTCGAGCGCCCGGATCGCCCCTTCGTCGCGGTGCTCGGCGGCGCGAAGGTCTCGGACAAGCTGGAAGTGATCCAGAACCTCGTGCCCCGCGTCGATGCGCTCCTCATCGGCGGCGCGATGGCGTACACCTTTTTCAAGGCGCAGGGCCTGCCCGTGGGGCGTTCGCTCGTCGAGCCGGACCTGCTCGAGGCGGCGAAGGACGTCGTCCGCCAGGCGCAGGCCCGCCAGCTGCGGTTCGAGCTCCCGGTCGATCACGTCGTCGCGCCGAAGCTGGAGGCGGGCGCACCGGCGGAGATCCTGGACGTGGGCGACGCCGCCATCGGCGATCGGATGGGGCTCGACATCGGGCCGAAAACCATCGCGCTCTATCGGAGCGTCATCGCGGGCGCGAACACCGTCACCTGGAACGGACCGATGGGCGTGTTCGAGATCGACGCGTTCGCGACGGGGACGATCGAGGTGGCCCGGGCCGTTGCCGATGTCAAGGGCACCACCGTCATCGGAGGCGGCGACTCCATCGCGGCCGTCGCGAAGGCCGGTGTCACCGATCGGATTACGCACATTTCGACCGGCGGCGGCGCGTCGCTGGAGTTTCTCGGCGGCCGTCAGCTTCCGGGGGTCGTCGCGCTAGGATGACGTGAAACGTGCAACGTGCAACGTGCAACGACGTCCGACGTGCAACGTGCGACGTGCAACGTGCAACGCCGGGCGACGGGCGACGGGCGACGTCCGACAGTTGCACATTGAACATTGCACGTTGAACATTGCACGTTGCACCTGTTGCACGCTGCACGTGTTGAACGTTGAACCCTGCACGTTGCACGTTGCACGTTGCACGTAGAAGGAGCCCCATGCGCATCCCGTTCATCGCCGCCAACTGGAAGATGTTCAAGAGCGTCCAGGAGTCTGTGGTCTTCGCCAAGGAGTTCCGCAACCTGGTCAAGGACATGGCGGACGTGGAGGTGGTGATCGCGCCGCCGGCGACCGCGCTCCATGCCGTCGCCGAGGCGGTGCGGAACTCGCCGATCGGGGTCGCGGGGCAGAATCTCCACTGGGAGCGTGAGGGGGCGTTCACCGGCGAAGTCAGCGCGGGGATGCTGAAGGAGGCGGGCGCCGAGTACGTGATCATCGGGCACTCGGAGCGGCGGCGCCTGTTCCACGAAACGGACGAGACCGTGAACCGCAAGCTCGTCGCCGCCCTCGCGTCGCAGCTCACGGCGATTGTGTGCATCGGGGAGACGCTCGAGGAGCGCGAGCGGAACGAGACGCTCGCGGTGCTCGACCGTCAAATCAAGGCGGGGCTCGACGGCCTGACGGGCGAGCAGGTCGCGGCGCTCGTCCTCGCGTACGAGCCGGTCTGGGCGATCGGCACCGGCCGCAACGCCACACCCCAGCAGGCAGGCGAGGCCCACGCGCACATCCGGTCGCGCGTCCGGCAATGGTTTGGCGCGCCGGCGGCGGACCATTGCCACGTCATCTACGGCGGGAGCGTGAAGCCGGACAACATCCATGAGCTCGTGCTGCTGCCGGACGTGGACGGGGCCCTGGTCGGCGGCGCCAGCCTCGACGTCAGGGCGTTCTTCGACATAGTGGCGCGGAGCCGGCAGAGCGCGGTATAATCGCGCGTTATGCTCTACTATCTGTTCGCGGTCGTCTACGTCCTGTCGTGCTTCCTCCTGCTCCTGGTCGTCCTGCTGCAGCAGGGCAAGGGGGGGGACATGGCGAGCGCGTTCGGCGGAGGCGGCAGTCAGACGGCATTCGGCGCGCGCGCGGGCGCGACGGTCCTGACCAAGGCGACGGCGGTGCTCGGCGTGCTGTTCATGCTGGGCGCGATCGGCCTCGGGATCATGGGACAGCGCGGGCCCGGATCGTTGATGCGCGGCCTGGGCGGCCCGGCACCCGCGCCCGC
>JANMCN010000213.1:0-9063 GCA_031361295.1 Acidobacteriota bacterium
ACGGAGAGATGTCCGAGTGGTTGAAGGAGCACGCTTGGAAAGCGTGTGTAGGGGAAACTCTACCGAGGGTTCGAATCCCTCTCTCTCCGCCAAATAAACCATTTTTTCATATAGTTACAGACACGCTGAAGTCTAAGGGGGCAATGAAGCTGTCTTCTGAGAACGTTCGAGATTCCTGGAGCGTGGCCAGGTTCCCCCGAACCGTGCCTGAGATCGTTCGGTCGCGCCAGCGAACCGTCCGTCCCGCCGTTAATCGTGGCGGTGAACACGTACGCCGCGGTGACATCGTCCAGGAAGCCGGTCACATTTCGTGCACCGGTCGGAGGTGCGTATAGCGCTGGGTCGTCAACAAACCTTTGATGCGAGATCAGCCGGTTCCGACCCTGCTGGACCATTTCCCCTGTCCGATGCACCTGCCGGGCATCTTCCTCGCTCACCGTCGGCACGCGCACCACGTGCCGCGCCCGCCGGTCGCCTTGCACATAGCGCATGAGCAGGCTGAGCAAGCCTCCGAAATCCAGGCGATCCGTTTTGGCTCGTCGCGCCCGCCGATTGACTTCGATGCTGGAGGAATCGACCACATGATTCGTGATCCCCTGCGCCACCAAGTACCGATGCACCCAAAACTCGTCTCGGCCCGCTTCAAAACAACTTACGACCGGCGCGTCGGCCGGTAGATTCAACCGCGCCTTCGCCCGCGCGATTTAGTCCGGCAGACGGTCCACGGCTCCCGCAGCGATCTGACGAATGCGCGGGCGCTGGTCGAGGCCGACTGTGAATCCGAGCTTTCACCTCCGCTCGCTCAATTCGAACGCGATCAGCAAACACGCCGGCGCCGCAGTAAACTCTCCGGTTCGGGTCATGGTCATCATGTGACACGCTCCTTGTTGAGTGATGTCTCAGGAGCGTAACAGCCATGACCCACGCCCGCGCTGCTGCATCGTTTCTTTCGGAAGATGTCCACCAAAGCGGATCAAGCCCAGTTCCCAACGTTCAGAGGAGTGCATTCTTCCTCCGAATGTCCAGTCATACCTGCCGCCGATCAGAGCGGTGGCTTACCCTATCGGACCGGGATGATGCACTCGTAGTAGTTGAGGAAGTCGAGGAAAGGCCAGGGCTCACCGCCCAGGCATGGTTGGCCACGATAAAGGTCATGATGTAAGAGCTTTACGTGGTGATCGAACTGGTGATCGACGAATGCCGCGAGGGTATAACTGGGCTGTCCCTCGGCAGAGGGCGGAATCGGAGGAAGGCCCATTCCTGGAGGTGCGCAGAGTGTCAGGCCGGGGATGCCGGGCTCGATACAGGTCCAACCGGCATTCATGAGCGTCACGTCCGTAACTCCCTGGGAGAGCGCCGCCTGCAGCCCGGAGGACACAGCCCGTGCTGACGGCTGGCCAAGTTCGGCGCCTTGTGCCGGCTGGCCCGACACTATCGCACTCGGCCCCGACGGCGATGCGCAAGCGCCGATCCCCAATGCCGCAAACACCACGAACAAGGTACACGCGCGACTAAACAGATGTGACATGTTGCACCTCAGAGAAACTGCGATTTCCATTTTTCCCGACTGTGATGAGCAAGCGGCGAGTGCCAATCCGGCTCACCTGCCATGAATAAGGAATCGCGGGCTGGAGGTTACAGCCTCTGAGCCAAACGCATACACTAGCTGTTCCGGCTGACATGCCAAATTGCCCTCAGTGCGGAGCGGAATTGGGGTCCGACGATCCCGCGGGACTGTGCCCTCAGTGTTTGATCCAAGGCGCATTTGGGAGTTTCGGTGCCGACGACTTCGGGACTGAGATGGTTAGCCCCGCCGCGCCAGTGGCGCAGGATAAGGACTTCGGCCGCTATCGGATCATCCAGCCCCTCGGCGAAGGGGGGATGGGCACCGTCTATCTGGCCGAACAGCTTGAGCCCATTCGCCGGCGCGTGGCTCTCAAGGTTGTGAAGCTCGGAATGGACACCGCCCAGGTGCTCGCCCGTTTTGACAATGAGCGGCAGGCACTCGCGATGATGGATCACCCGCACATCGCCCAAATCTTCGACGCCGGCGCGACCACCACAGGGCGCCCGTACTTCGTGATGGAGTACATCGAGGGGGCGCCGATCACGCAGTATTGCGATCGCGAGCGGAGTACCACCGCGGAGCGGCTCGCCTTATTCCTCGCGGTCTGCCGCGCGGTCCAACATGCGCACCAGAAGGGTGTGATCCACCGTGACCTGAAGCCGTCGAATGTGCTGGTGTTGGAACAGGACGGCGCGCCGATTCCCAAGGTGATCGATTTCGGCATCGCCACGGCTACCGACAAATGGGCTGTCGAGAAGACCTTGCTCACGCAGTTCGGTCAGATCGTGGGGACGCCGGAGTACGCCAGCCCGGAACAGGCGGACACGATCACCGGAGATGTCGATGAGAGCTCGGACGTGTATTCGCTGGGCGTGCTCTTGTACGAGCTGCTGATCGGAGCCGTGCCGTTCGACACGGCGACGCTGCGCAACGCCGGTTTGGCCGAAATGCTGCGGATCATCCGTGAAGACGAGGCGCCCTCGTTGTCCCGAAAGCTTACCTCGATGGGCGCGGTGGCGACCGACATTGCCGCGCGCCGCCGGACGGATCCGGGCTCGCTGCGCCGCCTCGTCAACGGCGACCTGAACTCGATCACGATGAAGGCACTGGAGAAGGCGCACGAGCGGCGCTACGCGTCGGTGTCAGACCTCGCAGCCGATGTCCAGCGGCACATGGGGGACCGGCCCGTGCTGGTTTCGCCGCCGGGCAGGCTGTACCGAGCGCAGAAGTTTCTCCGCAGGCACAGGCTGGCCGCTCTCGGCACAGCCGCAGGACTCGTCTTCCTCGCGTTGAGCGGACTGACGGTCTGGTCGCTTTCTCGTCGCGATTCCGCGACGAGACCCAAGCTGATCGACAAAGATACTATTGTGCTCGCGGATTTCGATAACACGACGGGCGATCCGGTATTTGACGATACGCTGCGTCAGGGACTGTCGGTGGAGCTTCGACAATCGCCGGTCCTCACCCTGATTTCGGACACGAAGGTCCAGCAGACGCTGGCTCTCATGGGACAGCCCAAAGAGGCGCGGCTGACTTCGGAAATGGCTCAGCAGATCTGCGAGCGAACTGCAAGTGCGGCTGTCTTGGAAAGCTCGATCGCACGTGTTGGAAGCCAGTACGTATTGGGCTTGCGCGCAAGGAACTGCAACACCGGAAACATTCTGGACGAGGAGCAGGCGGTGGCAGCCAGGAGAGAAGACGTTCTGAACTCTCTCAGTGAGATCGGCCGTAGATTTAGAACCCGGGCGGGCGAATCGCTGGCCACGGTTGAAAAGCACTCGACCCGGCTCGCGGAGGCTACCACAACTTCACTCGAAGCCTTGAAAGCTTACAGCACCGGCATCAAAGTGGTCGTATCCTCCGGACCCGCCGCGGCCATACCCTTTTTTCGGCGCGCTGTCGAAATCGATCCCAAATTCGCGATGGCGTACGCCAGTTTGGGGCTTGCGTACAGCACTGATGGAGAATCAATGCTGTCAGCCGAGACCACTACGAAGGGCTGGCAACTGCGGGATCGAGCGAGCGACCGGGAGAAGTTTTTTATCGACTTTACCTATGACCGGCACGTGACGGGAAACCTGGAAAAGGCGTACCAAACCCTCGAGTCGTGGCTTCAGGTTTATCCTCGCGGGGAGCATCCAAATGACGCCCAGAGTTTATTAGGGGGCCTTTCCACTCACGGGACAGGCCGATATGAAAGAGCGATTGACGCGTCCCAACAAGGAATCGGGGTCGATCCCGACTTCGCGCTTGGGTATTCCAGTCTTGCGCAGAGCTATCTTCTCACCGACCGCTTCCCCGAAGCGGAGCGCACGCTTGCGCGCGCCTCCGGGCGGAAGTTGGAAACGCCCGATCTTCTCGTCATCCAATACCTCATCGCGGTGCTAACGGGCGACCAAGAGGAGATGGGCCTGGCAACAGGTCTGGCCCGGGGAAAGCGCAGGGCGGAACACTGGATGGCTCACGAGGAGGCTCTCGCTCTGGCCCGTTCCGGCCGCTTACAGGCCGCCCGGCGGTCATCGAACCGCGCCGTGGATCTCGCCCTGCAAGAACGGGAGCGCGAGGCGGCAGCGAGTTACCGGGCCGCACGAGCGTTGTGGGAAGCTGTTTACGGGAATGCTGCCGAAGGAAAAAGGAACGCGATGGCGGCGCTCGATCTTTCGAACGGCCGGGATGTCGAATATGCAGCCGGCCTTTCTCTGGGTCTTTCGGGAGGTTCTTCCCGATCGGAGGCGCTCGCCGACGATTTGGAAAAGCGCTTCCCGGAAGACACGTTCGCCAAGTTTACTTACGTTCCGGTTCTTCGTGCGTTGTCGGCACTGGAGCACGGGAAGCCCACAGACAGCGTGGAGCGGCTGCAAATCGCTCTCCGATATGACCTGGCGGCGAACGGCCTCAACTTTAATCATTTTTATCTGGGCGGTCTGCACTCGGCCTATGTACGCGGCCTGGCTTTGATTGCCGCGCACCGGTATGCGGAAGCGGCGGCCGAGTTTCAGAAGATTCTCGATCATCGCGGTCTTGTGGGCGCGGATCCGATCGGCGCGCTGGCGCACTTGCAACGGGGTAGAGTGTTCGCGTTGTCGGGAGATAAGACCCGGGCGAAAGCTGCCTACCAGGATTTTCTCGCCCTTTGGAAGGACGCAGACCCTGACATCCCGATCCTGAAAAGTGCCAAGGCAGAGTACGCGGGGCTGTAGGCCACCATGCAGACACTGCCGGGGCCATCCGATTTTCCGACCACACGGTGGACGCTGGTGGTCGCCGCCGGCGATCCGCAACGGAAGGAGGCTCACTCCGCGTTAGTTTCCCTGTGCGAGGGCTACTGGTATCCGTTATACGCCTATGTTCGCCGCCGCGGTTATCCCGCTGACCAGGCGCAGGATCTGACGCAGGAGTTCTTCGTCCGCGTGCTGGACGGCCGATATCTCGATCGTGCTGACCCGGAAAAAGGAAGGTTCCGGGCCTTTTTGCTGACCTCGTTGAAGTTCTTTCTGGCTGACGAGGCCGACCGCAATCGCGCACAGAAACGCGGCGGGGGGAACGTGCTGTCCCTCGAAATCTCGTCCGGGGAAGAGCGTTATCAACACGACCCTGGGCACAACGAGACGCCGGAGCGGATCTTTGAGCGGCGCTGGGCGCTTTCAATGCTCGACAGAGTCGTAGACAGACTCCGGGCTGAGTTTGTACAGCATGGACGTCTGGACCATTTCAATCGCTTGAAAGTCTTCCTTCTCGATCAGGCCGAAGCGCCGTATGCCGCCCTGGCTCGCGAAATGGGCACATCCGAGGGAGCGCTTAAAGTGGCCATTCACAGACTCCGCAAGCGCTACCGCGACTTGTTCCGCCAGGAGATTGCGGAGACCGTGGCGGATCCGGCTGATGTGGAATCCGAACTCCGATTCCTGGCGTCCGCACTGACGAGAAAATAGCAGAGCAGACCGTGGAGTGATCAGCCGCGGAGCAGCCACCACTTACTACCGCTGGCGATCGCCATCATGAGGGTGAGGGGTCGAGAACGCGCCGCTGGCAGGACCGTTCAGCGCGTTCAGGGCAAAAGGGGCAAGTCCCCATCGCGACGCTGGCATTCCTGGCATTCCTGGCAATGTGGTTTGTGTAACTTACAGAATCTAAAGGATGCCCGAGAGACCGAATCCCTCTCTCTCCGCCATCCGCCTCCGCCGGCGCCCAATTGCACGCCAGGTCCGGCGAGATGGCTCACCGACAGGATGAAGTCCCACCGAAGCGGTGCCAGCCGCAGCCCGACCAGCAGACCAGCGGAAGCAGACCTAGCAAAAGGATGACCGGTGTCCGATCGTGCCGAAGATCCGGGCGGAGCCTTGGGGCGCGCCGTTCGGACGGAGTCGGCATGGCGCGTTGAAGCCGGCTTGACTCGGCGGCTCCGTCCGCTGCAGTATGCCGGGACGCTGGTCAACGGAGAGGTGTGTGATGGCGGCATGGCAGCTGAATGGTAGCGTCCTCATCGCCTGCAACTGCGATTGGGGCTGCCCCTGCAACTTCAACGCGCGGCCAAGCCGCGGAGACTGCGAAGGCGGGTGGATCTGGGTGATCGGCCAGGGACACGTCGATGACGTTCGTCTTGACGGTCTGGGCGCCGCGCTGTTCGCCGACTGGCCCGGGGCAATCCACGAGGGGGGCGGTCGCGCCGTGTGCTATGTGGACGATCGTGCAGACGAGGCGCAGCGGTCGGCGCTGACGCGCGTGCTGCGGGGCGACCTCGGCGGCCCCTGGGGCATCTTCAAGAAGACCTACGAGCTCGAGGGACCGGCCCCCGCCCGCTTCGACGTCAACATAGCGGCGCACCATTCGCGCGCGACGATCGGGGATCTCGTCGAGCTCGAACTGCAGGCGATCCGCAACCCCGTGACGCAGGCGGAGGTCCATCCGGAAGTCGTCCTGCCAGAGGGGCTGGTCGTGAAGCGAGGCAGCATGGCCGCGTCCAGGGTCTTCCGCGTCCGCGGGGGGGTGCAGTACGACCACTCGGGCCAGTACGCCGCCTTCGGTCCTTTTGAGTACTCGTGAGTGCAAATGATCAGCGACCTCTCTTGACCTTCCAAGGCCGAACCAGGTTCTCCGGCAGATCGACGAGCGGATCAGCGTTCACGTCGCATTCGATCAGTCGGCCGGTCTCGTCGGGACCATAGCCGCGCGGCCTCGGTCGAGCGCCGAACTGGTTGCGGATTGCGCGTGGCCCAGCCGTGGACATCGATAGGGAGGCCCTACTCTCAGAGGAGCGCCGACGTCCCACATCGCGGGCGCGCGCGGCTCCGCGGTAGCCATCCTTGTCTTGGGGCTGTCCGCCACACGCTAGTGGCATTTCGGATCAACGCCACCGTGCACTTTCTGAACGATTCAACCAACACCACACGCCCAGTGTCTTACGTCGCGACCCACGGGCGGTCCGGGTCGGCGTTCAACGTAGGCTTACTCACGACGGACTCGTCGGGCGCGGGCACGACAACGGTCCATTTCGACCTCTGCGACCATACGACTTTGTTCTGGTGGTTAATGACGGCTCGATCCCGGGGGCCGCACGCTCCGGGCATCCAAAAGATAGCCCTGGTAGTCGCGCGTAGTACCGAGGACAATCACCGGGCCCGGTGCGTCGGGATCGGACGGGAGTCTCCGCGAGAGTCGAGGTGGTATCGCTGATGATCATGCGTACTCGGATCTCTACGTTGTGGACTTGCATGTTCGTGCTGATGGGAGCTGGTCCGAGCCGCTCCGTGACGGCGGCCCCTCCCCAGGCCGTTCCACTGCACGTGCTCAAGATCGCTGCCGGACCTGCTGGATCGACGTCGAATGGCACGTTCGTCCTCACGGAAGAACGCTCGGTCTTCAACCGGATTGATGACCATGAGGTCATCGTGGCGTTCGACTGGGAGGGCACTCCCGGCCCGCATAAGCTGCTCGCTGTGTGGCGCAGCCAGGACGGCGGCGTGACCTCGACATCTTCGATGGACTACATCGCCAAGGGACGCCGGTTCGGAGCGTTCTGGCGATTGACGTTGTCCCCTACGGCGCCGATCGGCACCTGGTCGGTCGAAGCGACGGTCGATGGTGAGCCCGGCGGACGATTCACCTTTGAGATCACGGACACAAAGGTGCGGCCGGGCCAGCCTAGTCAACCGGTGAACGTGAAAACGCCACTCGCGCAGTCCGAGCTGTACGATCGCCTCGGGCGCATGTTCGTGAGCATCGAGCGGTTCTCCTCGGCAGGACGCGCGCTGGATACCGTATCCGGAGTGCTGGGTACGAAGGGCCGCGTCTACACCTCGATGGCGGCAATCGACGACGTGGACAGGATTCGGGGGGTTCTCCCGGACGGAAGCACACGCGAACTGCAAACGCTGTTCGCGTGGAACAGACGCCAGGGCTGGGCCATTCTCGAGGCGACGAACACCAAGGAGATCGATCTCCCCGTGGCCGCCAGCGGCTCGGTCAGGATCGGCGACAGATGCTTCTCCATAGAAGGGAGCCCGTCAGCGGGCGTCCTGGTCGACCTCAGCGTGATCGGGCAACGTGCCGCCCCTGACGGGGGCTGGCTGGCCACCTTCATCAATGGTTTTGGGACTCCTGGAGCACCGGTCGTGAATGAGTACGGGGAGCTCCTGGGAGTCGTTGGCGCGTCGCCCGGCGCAACCCGCATGGCAGTGCTGTTGCGCGACAGGGCGGAACTCAAAGGCGTTCCCATCGTGCCCTTCGGCTTCTTTCGGCTTCGCGACGATGTCGTTTCGACGCGCATCGCGGATCTGCGCAGTCGCGGTGAGCTCATGGCGGCGCTCGCGGGCGAGCAGAATGTGCTGTCGGGCGGATTTGCGCGCGAGATTGCGCGAACCAACACGGTGGCGCCGTCGGATCAACGCGACGAGTTCTCAGCGGCCGAAAAGAAGATGGTCGCCTTTGTCACCTGGAATCCCGTCGAGAAGTTGAAAGGCTTGGCGATCATCCGACTGTTTGATGTCGACAACCGCCCGGTTATGGAAACCAAGCCGATGAAGGTCAGCCTAGGCAAGGGACAAATGTCACTGTCGTCGTGGGAGCTACCGATATCGTCGCTGTCCGGAACCTATCGGGCAGACGTCATGCTCGACGCGAGACCGATATGGCGCGGGTTCGTCAAGATCACTCAATGAATGGTGCGCCGGAAATGCACGCGTCTCGATTGGAACGGGACTTGCGCCACAGCGTCACCCTTGCCGTCGACGGTTGTACCCACTCGGTCTTTGAGACCACCATCCACACTGTGTCCTGGTAGTGGCGGCCTCTCGAGCTACTGACCCGGTAACACATACGATGTCGCTCGGCGCCCACGGGCGGATGCGCCTTCACCCCAATTCCTCCCCGGCGCACACGCGGCCTCCCCTCGCTCGCGTTGATACCACTCGCACCAGGTTGTGCTAGCCTGTCGGGCTGCGTCGCGTCCCATCGCCTTCTCGTGGCGGGGAGGCGGAAGCGCGACAGCAAACACCCTG
>JANMCN010000249.1:0-3508 GCA_031361295.1 Acidobacteriota bacterium
CGGCAGTCGATCGCCCTCGATGATGCGATTGACGGGCAGGTTCCGGAAAACCCAGGGAATGAAGCCTCCAAAGTACCGCTTCGTGTAATAGGTCGGGCGCAGCGCCTGTTCGGTCACGCGCGCGGTTGCGTAGGTGCTGAACCCTTCGTCCATCCACGCGTGTTCGAACTCGTTCGTCGCGACAAGTCCGTACCAGAACTGATGGCCCGTCTCATGGATGACCACGCCCTCGGGGATGTTCTCGTCGGCCGGCGTCAGCCACCGTGATTCGGCGGAGATCAGCGTGGGGTACTCCATCCCGGACGTTCCGCTTTGCCAGGCGGGATCGACGATCGTGAGATGTCCGTATGGGTACGGCCCGAACCACTGGCCGTAGTGCTTCAGCGCGGCCCGGGCGGCGGCGAAGTGGCGGTCCGCCTGGCCGGCATGCTCGGGCTGGAGGAGCAATCGGATGTCCACCCCGGGCAGCCCGGCGTCTGCGAACGTCGCGCGGCGCTCGATGAAGTGAGGGCTCGCCGCCCACGCGAAGTCGTGGACGTCGTCCTGGACATAATGGTGCGTGGTCGTCGCGCCGTCCGGTTCGTCCCGGCGCTCGCGCTCCACGCCGCTGGCGCCGACGACCCAGCCTCGCGGAACCGTCAGCCGCACGTCGTAGGTTCCGAAATCCGCGAAGAACTCCGTCGCGGCGTGGAACTGGTGGGTATTCCACCCGGTGTCCTCGAGGACGCCGATTTTCGGGAACCATTGAGCGACGAAGTAGTAGTCGCCGATGGTCCCGGTGCGCGAAAACGCGCGCGGCACACGCGAGGACCAGGCAATCTGCACGTTGACGGTTTCGCCGGGACCGACCGGCCGGGCGAGCGGCACTTCCATCACCGTGCGATCGTCGTCGTTCCCGTCGTCCGGCGCCGTGTACTTCGCCTGCGAGATGATGTCCGCCGGCAATGCCCCTCGCTGGATGACACGCAGGCTGGTGACGTCGATCCAGGCCCAGTCGGCTTCCGGTCGCCGGGCCGCCGAGGGGTCGCTGCTGACGCTGTCCCGCATCCACGTGGAGCGGCTGTTCCGCCAGGCGTTGTAGTACAGGTGGAACTGCAGGGTGCTGGCGGTGAACCGGGACGTATTGCGCCAGGTCAGGAGCTCCTCACCGTTGAGGGTGCGACTCCCGGGATCGAGTCTGACCGTGATCGCGTAGCTGGCGTTTCTCGGCGAATGGGTGCTCACCGGCGCAGCGGGTGGTCGGGGGGCGTCGGGGGACGGCGAAAGGGACTGTTGCGCGGAAAGCGCCGTGCCGCCGAGCACCACCGCAGCGATCACCACCGCGAAACGCGCAAACACGCGCCAATCCTACACCAGAACCGCGGGGCGGCCCGCGGCGAGCCGGAGGCCGCGGGTATAATCCACGACTGCGCTCATCACAGGGGAGTCAGGGAATGACAAGGCAAGCCGGACCGATCAGGGTCATGCACGTGGGGCTGGGACCCATCGGCGCGGGCGTCGTGCGGCAGGTGGCGGACCGCAAGGGATTCAGGATCGTCGGGGCGGCGGACATCGATCCCGCGAAAGCGGGGCGCGACCTCGGAGAAGTGGCGGGCGCCGGACGCTCGTTGCGCCTCAAGGTCTCCGCGGACGCGAAGAAGGCCATCAAGGCCGCGGCGCCCGATGTCGTCGTCCTCTGCACGAGCTCCTCGCTCAGGGCCGTCCTGCCGCAGATCGAAGAGATTCTGAAGCTCCGTGTGCCGATCGTGTCGACGACGGAGGAGCTCGCGTACCCCACGAAGGCGAATCTGAAATACGCGCGCGTCATTCACGAGCTGGCGCGAAAGAACAGGGTGGCCGTGCTCAGTACGGGAGTGAATCCGGGTTTCGCGATGGACGCCTTGCCCATCATGCTGACCGGGGTCTGCGAGCGTGTGCAGGCGCTCCGGATCGATCGCGTGCAGGACGCGCGGATCCGCCGGCTGCCGTTTCAGCAGAAGATTGGTGCGGGGCTCACCCGTGAGCAGTTCCAGAAGAAGGTCGACGACGGGACCGTGCGACACGTCGGCCTGGCCGAATCCATCTCCATGATCGCGGACGCGATGGGATGGAAGCTCGATCGGATCACCGACGACATCCAGCCGAAAATCGCGACCGAGACCGTGGCCAGCGAGTTCCTCGCCGTGGACCCGGGTTTCGTGTGCGGGCTCGTGCAGGACGGGGTCGGGTATCGCGACGGCGTCCCGCTCATCACGCTGCACATGGAGGCCTACCTCGGCGCGCCGGCATCGTTCGACGCCGTCGAGATCACCGGGTCGCCGGCGTTGAAGATGAAGATCGACGGCGGCATCCATGGAGATGTCGCGACCGCGTCAATCGTGGTCAACTCGCTGCCGAGGATTCTCGAGGCCGCGCCGGGGCTCCACACGATGCGCGACATGCCGGTGGCCTCGTTCTACGGCGGCCGGCGCGCGTAAGGCTCGTCGTTCACGGGCGAAGAGGAGGGCACGATGATGGACGTCATGCAGCATGTCACGCGGATCGCACAGCTTCGGGACTCGTTCGCGGAAGCGAACCAGCGCCTGGTCGCGCGCCTTCGGGACGCGAGCGATGAAGCGGCGTCGCAGATCGGGTGGCATGTCGCGGCGGTGACCGCGCGGTTCGCCGGCATGATCTCGGGCGAGGTCCCGACGGCGACGCCGCTCGATGCGGCCTTCCGCGAACGGGCGTGGACGGATGTCGCGGCATCCATCCCGGATCGTCTCGAGGCTCCGCCGATTGCCGTGCCTCCGGCCTCCGTGCGCCGCGACGATGCGGTGTCGGCGCTCGAAGCTGCCGGCGAACGGATGGCACGTGCCCTCGAGGGGCTCACCCCGGAGCGCGGCGACCGCATGGGCATCACGCACCCGATCGTCGGCGCGATCAGCGTCTATCAGGTGGGGGAGTGGGCGACGGCGCACGTCATCCGGCACAATCGCCAGGCGAAGCGGGCGCTGGGGCAGGGCTGATCAGGAGGCCTGGTGCAGGCCCCAGCGGCGGCGTTTGAGGAACAGTCCCTTCCGCGAGATCCCGAGCAGCCTGGCCGCCTCCTCGACGCGTCCGTGCGATTGGTGCAGCGCGTTGCGCACCATCGTCTGTTCGAGCAGCTCGACGGCGAGGGGGAGCGGCTGGTCGATGCGGACCCGCAGTTCGGGATCGGCGGCGGGCGCCGCCGGTATCGTGCGGCGGGAGGCCTGGATCTCCTGCGACAGCATCGCCGGGGTGAGGGCGGCGTTAGCGTCCGCCATCGCGACCATGCGCCGGAGCTCGTTGGCGAGCTGGCGGAGGTTGCCCGGCCAGTTGTAGAGCAGCAGGTATTCGAGCGCTTCGTCGCTCAGGGTCGGACGGCCCTTCTTGAGCTCGTCACCGTACTTGCGCAGGTAGTGCTCGACCAGCGGCGGGATTTCCTCGCGGCGCTCGCGCAGCGGCGGCAGCCTCAGGCGGACGACGTTGAGGCGATAGAAGAGATCCTCCCTGAGCCGGCCCGTCG
>JANMCN010000260.1:0-29156 GCA_031361295.1 Acidobacteriota bacterium
CCGAGGTGGTCACGACGCTCGGCAGCATCCCGATCGCGGAATACGCCACGCCGTCCACCAGCGAACTGCCCGAGGCCGTGCGCAAATACGTCAAGGCGCACGACGGCATGCTCCTCGCGAATCACGGGGCGTTGACGCTCGGCGCGGACCTGTTCTCCGCGTACTACAAGATGGAAACGATCGAGCACTTCGCCAACATCAGCTTCGTGGCGCGGATGCTCGGGGGCGAACGGCTGCTGTCGCAGGACGAGGTGGTGCGTCTGCAGGGGCTGCGCGGCCGGTATGGGATTTCGTCGCCGGCACCCATCTGCGCCGACCCGGTGGCCGGGGCCGCGGCCGAATCGGCCGATTGCCAGGTCGTGTTCGCCCCGCCGTCCACCCCCGGTGAGCGGCTTGTCCCCGGCCGGCCCGTACCGATAGGTGCCGACGAGGAAATTCGGCTAACATACCGCGAACTCACCGCATTGATTGAAGACGCGGTCAGAAATCTCAAGTAGAACCCGAAGGAGCATCAACATGGGTGAGGCGCTCGGCATGGTCGAGACGAAAGGCCTCGTGGCAATGATCGAGGCGGCGGACGCGATGGTCAAGGCCGCGAAAGTCACGCTGGTGGGATGGGAGAAGATCGGCGCCGGGTACGTGACCGCGATCGTGCGCGGCGATGTGGCGGCGGTCAAGGCTGCGACGGATGCCGGCGCTGCGGCGGCGCGCCGCGTGGGCGAGCTCGTCTCGGTCCACGTGATCCCGCGGCCGCACGCGAATCTCGAGGATGCGCTCCCGATCGGCAAGTCGAACGCCCTGGCGAAATGATCGTCGCGAAAATCGTGGGAACCGTCGTCGCAACCCGGAAGGATGAGCGGCTGGTGAGTAGCAAGCTCCTCATCGCGCGCCCGATGGATCCGCACGGTAAGCCCGAAGGCACCTACCTCGTCGCCGTCGATACCGTCGACGCCGGCTTCGGCGAAACGGTCCTCATTGTCAGCGGAAGCTCAGCGCGGATGGCTTCCGGAATGAAGGACTGTCCCGTCGACGCCGCAATCGTCGGCATCATCGACACGATCCAGGTGAAGGATTAGCCCGTGCAGCTCGCACGCGTCATCGGCGAAATCGTGTCGAGCGTCAAGGACGCGAACCTCAACGGCGTCCCGCTCCTCCTGCTCCAGCCGATTGCCCCGTCGGGCGACCCGGCGGGCCGGACGCTCGTGGCGGCCGACTCGGTGGGCGCGGGAGTTGGAGAGCACGTCTTTTTCGTACGCGGACGCGAGGCCGCGTTCCCGTTCTATCCCGCCGAACCGCCAACCGACGCCGCCGTCATCGGCATCGTCGATCACTGGGACGTATCCCCGGCGGGAACCGGAACGCCCTCAACGTCCAAACCATAGAACCCGGCCTGGATCCGGCGGCGGACCCTGGATCAAGAATTCAGACGGAAACCGACAACCGGAACGAGCGCCCCGGCAAAGCATGCAAATCTGCACCGTCGTCGGCACGGTCGTGTCGTCGCACAAGAACCGCCAGCTGGACGGGGCGAAGCTGCTGCTCGTGCAGCCCGAGACGCCTGCGGGGGAGCCCAGGGGCGTGACGCTGGTTGCGATTGATTCCGTGGGCGCCGGAATTGGCGAGCGCGTGCTGGTCGTGATCGAAGGCAAGGCTGCCGGCGCTGCCCTCGGGAAGAGACAGGCGGCGGTTGATGCCGCCATCATCGGCATCGTGGATACAGTCGATTTCAGGGAAGACGTATGAACGAAGAGGCCTTGCGCGAGATGGTCCGGCAGACCGTGGCGCGCCGACTGGCCGCGCCGGACGATGGCGATCGCGGCGTTCCCCCGATCGGCGCCGCGCTCCACCTGAGCCACGCCCGCTACGCATTGCCTGACTCAGGCGGTCCGTGCCTGATCGAGCCGGCTGTCCCGTGCAACCACTGCGGCTATTGCCAGTCGCACGGGCACTGACGACAAGGTTGACGTGCGATCCGTCCTTCTCACCCGGCGCATTCCCTCGGCCGTGCTCGCACGGCTCCAGTCGGCCTGTGACGTCGACCTCTATGATGGACCGGCGCCGATCAGCCGCGACGAGCTGAGACGACGACTCGCGGGCAAGCGAGCCCTGATTTGTCTGCTCACGGACCGCATCGACGGCGGGGTGATCGACGCGGCTCCGGACCTTGCCGTGGTGGCGAACATCGCCGTCGGCTACGACAATCTCGACGTGCCGTCGCTCAAGGCGCGCGGGGTGATCGTGACGAACACGCCCGACGTGCTGACGGAAGCGACGGCCGAACTGACCTGGGCGCTGATCCTGGCGGTCGCGCGGCGGATTGGCGAGGGGGAGCGGCTGGTCCGCCGCGGCGAATGGCGCGGCTGGGCGCTCGACTTCATGCTCGGCATGGAGCTGCGGGGCAAGCAGCTGGGGCTCATCGGCCGAGGGCGCATCGGCCAGGCGGTGGCGGCCAAAGCGGCCGCGTTCGGCATGACGGCCGTCTTTGCGAAGCACGACATGTCGCTCGACGAGCTGCTCGTCAGCTCGGACGTCGTCTCCATCCACACCCCCGGTACGCCGCAGACGCGCCACCTGATTGATCGCCGCGCGCTCGCGCGCATGAAACGTACGGCCTTTCTCGTGAACACCGCGCGCGGGACAATCGTCGACGAAGAGGCGCTGGTCTGGGCGCTCGGCGAACACCTGATTGCCGGGGCGGCGCTCGACGTCTTCGAGAAGGAACCGGTCGTCCACTCGGGTCTCCTCCCGCTCGAGAATGTGGTGCTCGTGCCGCATCTGGGAAGTGCCACGCGCGAGACGCGCACGGCGATGGCGGACCTCGCCGTCAGCAACGTGCTGGCGGTCCTCGATGGCCGCCCGCCGCTCACGCCCGTATGAAGCTGCGCTCCCAACCGGCCGTTCCCCGCGGCCGCATTCCGGCAGTGATGCGGAGGCTCGCGCGCGCCATCGACGGCCTGGAGGAGCCGGCAATCGAAAAAATCGCCGAGGATCAGCAGGAAGATCCCTTCCAGGTGCTCATCGCCACGATGCTCTCGGCGCAGACGAAGGATGCTGTCACGCACGCGGCCTCGACCCGGCTCTTCGCCGTCGCCAGGACGCCCCGCGCGATGCTCGAGCTCAGCCCACGGAAGATCGAGCGGCTGATATATCCGGTGAGCTTCTATCGCCACAAGGCCGTACACGTGCTGCGCACGTGCGAACAGATCATGACGACCTATGGCGGGAAGGTGCCCGCCACGATGGACGCGCTGCTGACGCTCCCCGGGGTCGGCCGGAAGACCGCCAACCTCGTGCTCATTCTCGCGCATCGCAGCGCCGAGAACATCTGCGTCGATACGCACGTGCACCGCATTTCGAATCGGCTGGGATGGGTGGCGACCCGCACGCCGGCTGAAACCGAACAGGCGCTGTACGCTGCGGCGCATCGCAAATGGTGGCCGCTCCTCAACCTGTACCTGGTGACCTGGGGCCAGAACGTCTGCCGGCCGGTCTACCCCCTGTGCGGCCGTTGCGTCCTCGAGGATTTGTGTCCGAAAATCGGCGTTACGAAGACAGGAAAATCATGACGACAAAATTGGGAGGAGGCCGGCGCGCAGCCCTGGCCTGCGGGGCGGTTCTCGTGGCGTTCATAGTGCTGTCGCTGCCCATCGCGGCGCGCCAGACCTCGCCTGGCGCCGGTCCGGTCATCGTGCTCGAAACGGTCAAAGGCAACATCGAATTCGAAACCTACCCCGAGGAAGCGCCCAAGACAGTCGCGCAAATCGTGGGCCTGGTGAAGCGGAACTTCTACAACGGACTGCGGTTCCATCGCGCGGAGTTCAGTCTGATCCAGGTCGGCGATCCCGCCACGCGGAACATGATGATGCGCGACTGGTGGGGCCGGGCCGGCAGTGGCAAGCCGATCGGAGCGTCGGAAATCACGAAGAAGCGGCGACACGTGCGCGGCGCGGTCGCCATGGCGTATCCGGGCACCGACGCGAAGGCGGCCGACAGCCAGTTCTACATCCTGACCAAACCCCATCCCGACTTCGATGGGAAGTACACCGTGTTCGGCCAGGTGATCAAGGGGATGGAGGTCGTGGACAGGATCCAGGTCGCGGACATCCTCAAGAGGGCTTTCGTGAAGGAGGCGGGGGCAAAATCCTGACGAGTCCCTTCAGGTCCGGATAGCGGTCCACGAACTCCGGCGGATACTCGCCAGGCAGCGGCTGACCGAGGTCGTGTTTGAGGATCGCGGCATTCGCGACGGACTTCGCAGAGAAATGGTTGTTCGCGTACACGTACGTCTTCTTGACGTCGCGTGACGCCTGCCGCGCCGCCTGGGCGATCGGTTCAAGCTCCGCGGCGGAGTAGAGGTAGTTGTAGCGGTCTTCAGACTGTTCGTGGTTCCACCACTGCGCGGCGTTGCGACCGTGGAGGCGCAGATAGTAGAACGTCCGGACGTTCGGCAGGAGATCCTGGCGGATGGAGAACCGGAACTTCGGCTCGTCGATCTGCGTCCACGCGGCTCCGAACGCATCGAGCAGATGGAGCGTGTCGTCCGGCTGATCGCTCCAGCTCCGATGCCGCAGTTCGAGCGCGACCTGGTAGTCGCGGAAATGTGTCAGCAGCCATTCGAGGTACGCGCGTGACTCGTCGTCGTTGCGGAAGCTCGCCGGAAACTGAGCGAGCAGCGCGCCGAGCTTGCCGGCCGACGCAATCGGGTCGATGCCGGCCCGGAAGTCGTCGACGTCCTTCTGCGCGAGATCCCAGGGGTTCCTGCCCGTGGCTTTCTCGAACATGCGGGGGTGCGTGAACTTCTGGAACAGCTTGAGGGAGAACTCGAAGTCCCCCGGGGTGCGCTCGACCCATCCCCTGGCGGCGGCCGGCGTCGGTACGCGGTAGAAGGTGGAGTTGATCTCGACCGTGTCGAAGTGCTCCGCGTAGAACGTGAGCTCGTCGAACCCTGCACCCGCGCGGCTGCGGCGACCGGGCGGGACGGGATAGAAAATCCCGTTCCACGTGCCCTTTCCTGACGGGTAGCTCCAGCCGGACGTGCCGACCCGGATCGTGTTAGCCAAGAC
The DNA here is from genome assembly GCA_031361295.1 of Acidobacteriota bacterium. Classification (GTDB taxonomy): domain Bacteria; phylum Acidobacteriota; class Vicinamibacteria; order Vicinamibacterales; family 2-12-FULL-66-21; genus JALZOC01. The sequence goes on from JANMCN010000260.1 coordinate 5,064, forward strand.
CCCCGTATTTGTCCTTGTTGAACCCGAAGATCGCCCGCGATCCGCGGACGAGGATCGGGCGCCTGATCAGGTTCGGGTGTTCCACCATCAGGTCGATCGCCTCCCGCTTCGTGGCCGGGAGCGGCCGCTGCTTGAAGACGGGACTCCGGGTACTCACGAAATCGAGGAAACGTTCAGCATCGATGTGGCGCTCGAGGAACGCGCGGTCCGGCGGATCGCGGTTGATGTCGCGCTCTTCGACCTGCATGCCGAGCTCGTCCAGATAACTTCTGGCATTGCGGCACGTCGTTCAGGTCGGCTTCCAGTAAAACGTCGCCTTCGGCATGCCGGTATTCTAGACCACCCCGGTCGCGTACAATAAGAGGTTCAGGCGGCACCGTCGATGCTCACCGTCAACGAAATCTTCCACTCGATCCAGGGGGAATCCACGCACTCGGGGCGTCCCTGCGTGTTCGTCCGCCTGACGGCGTGCGACCTTCGCTGCTCGTGGTGCGATACCCCTTACGCCTTTACCGAGGGGAGCAAGATGAGCGTGGACGAGGTCGCCGAGACGGTTCAGGCCTTCGGGTGCGACCTCGTTGAGCTCACCGGCGGCGAGCCGCTGCTGCAGAAGGACGTGTATCCGTTGATGCGACGCCTCCTCGATGCAGGCCGGACGGTGATGGTCGAGACGGGCGGCCACCTGAGCATCGAGAGAGTGCCGCTCGAAGTCATCCGCATCGTCGATGTCAAATGTCCCGGCAGCGGCGAGTCGGCGCGCAATCACTGGAACAACCTCGCGCTGCTCTCGCCGCGCGACGAGGTCAAGTTCGTCATCCGGGACCGCGCCGATTACGAGTACGCGCGCGACGTCGTCGCGCGGCACGAGCTCGTCGAGCGAACAGCGGCGGTCCTGTTCTCGCCGGTGCACGCTGCCCTGACGCCCAGGGAACTCGCGGAATGGCTCCTGGCAGACCGGCGCGCCGTGCGTCTGCAGCTGCAGACGCACAAATACATCTGGGGAGCGGACGTGAGGGGGGTCTGACACGTTGCACGTTGGACGTTGGACGTTGGACGTGTTGACCGGTGGACGTGATGATGGCTCGACGAGCGGTTCTTCTCTTGAGCGGCGGTCTCGACTCCTACACTGCCGGCGCGATGGCGCGCGACGAGGGGTACGACCTCTATGCGCTCACCATCCGATATGGTCAGGTACACGCCCGAGAGATCGCCGCGTCGCGTGACGTGGCGCGCGACCTCGGCGTGGCGAGGCACATCGAGCTCGACGTGAACCTGGCGGCGTTTGGAGGGTCGGCGCTGGTCGGAGCGGGAGAGATTCCGAAAGACCGCGATCTCGACCTGGCCGACATCCCTTCGACCTACGTCCCCGCGCGAAACACCATTTTCCTGTCTCTGGCGCTCGGGTGGGCCGAAGTGGTCCAGGCGCAGGCCATCGTGCTGGGCGTGAATGCCCTCGATTACTCCGGATACCCGGACTGCCGCCCCGAGTACCTGACGGCGTTCGAGGCGCTGGCCGCTCTTGCCACGAAGGCCGGCGTCGAAGGGGAGCGCCTCGCGATCCTGGCGCCGCTCGTTCACCTGTCCAAGGCGCAGATTATCCGGCAGGGACTCGCGCGGGGCCTGCATTACGAGATCACGCACAGCTGCTACGATCCCGACGGCGCCGGTCGCCCATGCGGGGCCTGTGACAGCTGCCGGCTTCGCGCCCGTGGCTTCGACGAAGCGGGCGTTCCTGATCCGGTCATCGGCAGGCCCGGGGAGCGGACGTGACCGAGCGCCTGTACTACACCGATTCGTACCTCGCGGAGTTCGACGCGACCGTCGCCGGCGTCGATCGGATCGGTGACCGGCCGGCCGCGATCCTCGACCGCACCGCGTTCTATCCGGCCTCCGGCGGCCAGCCGTCCGACACGGGGTCCCTCAATGACACACCCGTCCTCGAGGTGATCGACCGCGAGGACGGAGCCATCCTGCACGTCCTCCAGCACGACATCCCCGTGGGGCCCGTGCACGGCCGCGTCGACTGGTCGCGTCGATTCGAGCACATGCAGCAGCACTCGGGTCAGCACCTGTTGTCGGCAGCCTTCGAACGGCTGCTCCGGATCCGCACGGACAGCTTCCACCTGGGCTCCCTGTCCTCGACGATAGACCTCGCGAGGGCCGCGACGCCCGGCGAAATCGACGCGGCCGAGAACGAGGCCAACCGGATTGTCTGGGAGGATCGTCCGATCACCGTCAGGTTCGCGGATGCGGCGGACGCGGCGGCGCTGCCGCTCAGGAAGGAACCGGCCCGCGCCGGCCGGCTGCGTCTGATCGACATGCGCGACTACGACATCTCCGCATGCGGCGGGACTCACGTCGCGACCACGGGCGGTGTCGGCATGATAGCCGTGGCGTCCTCGGAGCGCTTCCGCGGCGGTTCGCGGATCGAGTTCGTCTGCGGGGTGCGCGCGCTGCGGACGTTCCGCGCCCTTCGCGATTCCGTCGCATCGAGCGTGCGGCTGATTTCGGTGCTGCCAGACGAGTTGCCCGCCGGGATCGAGCGGCTCCAGGGCGAGACGAAGGACGTCCGGCGCCAGCTGAAAGCCGCCGAGGCCCGTCTGGCGGGTTTCGAGGGGGCGGCGCTCGCTGCGCGCGCGACCGCGCGTGGTGACGCGCGCCTGGTCGTCGACGCGCTCGAAGGCTGGGATCCGAGCGGACTGAAGGCCATCGCATCGGCAATCACCGACCGCAAAGGGTACGTTGCCATTCTCTTCAACAGGCAGTCTCCGGCCGCGGTGGTGATCGCGAGGTCGGACGGCACGGCGTTCGACTGCGCCGCGGGGCTGAAGCGGCTCATCGCGGAGTTCGGCGGAAAAGGTGGGGGAAGACCCGACCTGGCGCAGGGCGGAGGGCTGCTGGCAAGCCCGGACGCGCTCGTCGCATTTGCCTCGGCCCTGGTCTGACCCCGCGTTTGCGTCGGCCGCCTTATTTCGAGGGCTGCAGCTTCACGAGCGTGACGCCGGCTTCGCGTGCGACGTCCGCGTCGGGATCCACCGCGGCTTTCCGCAGCGCTGGCAACGCCGGCTCCGCGGCGGTCCCGAATGCCGCGAGTGCTGCCGCAGACGCCCGCCGGACATTGACCTCCGGATCCTCGAGGCCCGTCGCGAGCACCCGGACGGCCTCCGCGGGTTCTTCGTGCACGATTCCGAGGTAGGTCGCGGCGACGGTCCGGACGCCCGGATCGGGATCCTCCATCCCGTTGACGAGCAGCGGCAATACCGCGCGGCCGTCGAGGGGTGCGCGTTCCTTCAGCTTCCCGATCGATCGCAGCGCTTCACGCCGCACCACCGGATCGTCGCTCGTCAACGACTGCCGAAGCGGTTTGAAGGCGCCGCGGCCCATGAAGCTCAGCGCTGCCGCCGCCTCCGATGTCAGCGCAGGGTCTGGAAGCGACTCGGCGACCTCGTCGATGGCCGGCGCTGCCGCGCTGCCGAGCAGGGCGCACGCCTTGATCGCCGCCTTCACGCGCTCGGCGCTCGCGTGGGGATCCTGGAGCGTTGCGTGAATCAGGGGCAGCGCCGCCGGTCCCTGCTTCTTCACGTACTCGGCCGACGCCGCGGCCTCGATTGGATTCTGGCTGTAGAGCTGATCCAGCCACGCTTCTTCGACCGGCGCCGCTGGTCCCGCGCCGCTCTTTTCCGCGGGTGGCGCTCCGTAGTACCACGCCCCCAGACCAATCAGGCAGATGAGCCCACAGGCGAACAGGATCCATGAGAAGGCACGCACCTTCCCATTGTACGCCGCGCCGACGCGGGCGCCCCGCGAGATCCGGGCAGACTAATGGCGCGTGAAGTTCGACAGGATCTCGACGGCGAGATCCGCCGCGTAATTCACTGTCGCGGACGGGATCGCGAAATCGTTCGCCAGGATCGAAAAGGCAAGGACTTCTTCGTCGCGGGTCCGCACGAACCCCGAGAGTGCGCGCACGTTCGAGATGGAGCCCGTCTTGGCGCGCGCGTTGCCCTTGGCGCGGGTGTGATCGAGACGGGAAGCGAGCGTGCCGTCCTGACCTGCGATCGGCAGCGTGGACAGGAAGGCGTCCTTGTGTCTCGGGTCCTTGTACATGTGCTCGAGCACCGCCGTCAGGGTGCCGGCGGTCAGGTAGTTGTAGCGCGACAGGCCCGATCCGTCGTACATCGTGTACGCGTCGTCCGGCACACCCCATCTCGCGAGGACCGCACGTACCGCGAGCCGCCCACCTTCCGCGGTGCCCAGGCCGCCGTGGGCTGCGCCGAGAGCCTTCAGCAGCGTTTCCGCATAGAGATTCTGGCTCACCTTCATCAGCACGGTGGCAATCTCTCGCAACGGCGGGGACTCGGTCGACGCGAGGGGACGGCCTTGCGTGGCGCCGCTCATTTGCAGTTCGGGGGCCACATCGTCGAGATCCACGGCATCACCACTCACTGGAATGCCGGCTCCGACGAGCGCACCCTTCAACGAGCGAACGAAGAAAATCGTTGGGTTGACGACCGCCACCGAATGCTGCGAGGTCGCAGCGCCGGCAGGTACGGATCCGGACACCTCGAGCGCGGGAGCATCGGCCCGACGCCGGTAGCCAATCGTGTCAGGTGACCCGGTCGCTCCCGTCGTGGCGCCGTTCAGCAGCGTGAAGCCGGACCCGGGGGACAGGCTGACGATCGCCGGCGCACCGGGGTCGCTTCCGGGTGATACGAGCAGCGTCGCCGCACTTTCGTTGAGCTCCAGTGCTCCGACCGGCGCCGCATAGTCGTACTGCAGGTAGTCCCAAGCCCACCCTGCTCCGATCCCCTCATCGTCGAACGCCTGGTCATCACCGATAATCCGGCCCTCAATCGAGGTGATTCCCGCGGCTGCGATCGCTGTGCGCCACTCCTGGAACACCGCGCTGGCGCGTGTGTTGCGCGCGTTGATCGTCGGATCGCCGTTGCTCCGAACGATGAGATCGCCCCTGAGCACGCCGGCATCGATGGGACCGTGCGCCTCCAGCGTGGTCTTGAACCGGTAATCCCAACCGAGCGTCTCGGCGGCGGCCGCAACGGTCAGGATCTTCAGGTTGGACGCCGGCATCATCCATCTGTCCGCGTTCAGACGATACAGGTGCTCACCGGTCGCCATCGACGTCACATCGACCGCCCATACGCCGCGCTGCATGATGGGTGCGCCAAAGACGCGCGCGAGGTCAACGTCGAGCTCGCGCACGGGGCGCGACGGCGCTGTCGTCGAAGTCGTGGGGGCTCGATGCGCGGCGCACCCCGTGAGCGCGAGGAGGCTCGCTACCAGGAGGGTGCGGAAGACCGGCACGTTCGGGGCTACTTGACCGCCTCGAGGGCCTTGACGATGCCGTCGGGGACTGCGGCATCGACGATGGCAGCGCCGGCCGAGCCCGCACGGGCGGCATACACAGTCGTGCCGCTGCGGGCGAATGTCACCCGTTCGTCCTTGGTGCCGTCATACTTGAAGGCAACCGAGAGCTCAGGTGTGTCGAGGCCGGTCTTCGCCCCAGCGGGCGCAAACGACGTCGCCCTGGCGCCGGTGGCCGCGGCGATGAGCGCTTCGATCTTCGCGGCCTCGACATCACGCGCCAGCGGGGAGGTCTGCCGCCATTTCTCGACCTCCTTGCCGTCCTTGTCCTTCGCTGTCGTCTTCTCGAACGCGGTCGTCTGTCCGTTCCGCATGATGTCCAGCCGGGTGGTGTTGAACGATCGCGCGTCGAAGAGGTCCTTCTGCCGGTATTCCGCAGGGTCCTTCTTCAGGTCATCGAGCAGCGACGCATCAACCGTGAACACGGCCGGCCGCGCCGCGTCCTTCGCGAACACGCTACCTTCACCCGCCGGGCCGCCGAGCAGCAGGGTGGCCTGGGACGAGCCCGTGCCGATGCGCACCGTCGCGACGGGCTTCTCGAGACCGTCTCCCTGCGCCGGAGGGGGCGATACGATCGACTTCATCTGGAGCCCGCCGAGACGCGACACCAGGCCGTCCACGGCGCTGAACTCCGCACGTCCTTCGGTCGGGGCCTTGAGCGTCCATTCGCCGTTCGCCTTTTCGAACCGCATCTCGCGGCCGGCTGCCGTCACCGCGAGCGAATCGACCTTTTCGCGATCGAGCTTCAGGACCGACTTGTCCCGCAGGTCGAAGGCGCTGCGGTTGAACGTCGATTCGAGAAACGACGAGATGAGAAAGACCCGTTTCTGATCGGCCAGGCGTGCGTAGACGTCCGTGCCTGCGGGCGTCTTCTGTCCAATCTGGAGCCGGTGCTGCTGCCCTCCCGCCTTGAACGTCACTTCGATTCGAGGCGACGCCAGGCCGAACTCCGCGACGTCGGCAGGGTTGTCATCGATGACCCGCTGAATCTCCATGGACGCGAGGTTCGAGGCGATCCCCGAGACGGTCGCCTGGTCGGTGGGGGCGGGGGCAGGCTGCACGATCGTCCAGTCGGCGCCCTTCCGCTGCAGGGTCGTGCGCTCTCCGGACTCGGACGTGATCGCCAGTTCGTCGATCTTGCTGGCGTCGACGCTGAACACCTTGTCGTGTTTCGGCGCGTCGTCGACGGGCCCCTTTTTCGAGTCGCGGTACGCGTACCAGAACAGGGGGATTCCCACCACCAGGAGCACGACGAATCCGCGGAGTCGCCCCACTACCGCCTCCGCCACCAGGTCTGGATGCCGGCCGTCAGGATGAGGCCCGGGATGATCAGGATGGACAGCCAGAAGATCCGCTGCGCCGCGTCGGCGGTGAGGCTCAGCGTGCTGCTGCCCGCTTCGCGGGGCCGGATGGAAATCAGGTTTTCCTGTTGCGCGAGCCAGTTGATGGTGTTCAGGAACAGGTCGCGATTGCCCGGGATGCCCAGGTAACCGTTCGTCACGAAGTCCGAGTCGCCGAACACGGCAATGCGTGTCTCGGGTTTGGCCGCGTCCGCGGCCTTGGCGGGCTCCGCGGGCCCGGCGGCAGGCGACGGCGCGTCGTTCACCGGCGACGACACTGCGGCCGCGAGCGACACGGGCCCGGCCTTGTCGCCTTTGTCGAGCTCTCGAGCCACCTTGCCCGTTGTCGTCAGTTCCTTGATGTTGCTCTCGGCCCAGCTGTTCGGGCTGGTCGCCATGAGGTTCTGTGCGGTGTGTCCGCCGGTGCCGCCGGCGATCGCACTGACGGACCGGGCGAGCGGGAATGCGGTGATCAGGTTGAAGTGTTCGGTGATCGGGTGCGGCTCGTACTTGACCACGACCGGCACGGACACGTCCGTCCCGAGCAGCTGACCCATGCCGCTGACGTCCACCACCACGTTCGTCCCGATCTCGATGCCCCAGTCCTTCAGCAGCGCCGACAGGTTCGTGAGCTCGGCGGCGTCCGCGCGGTCGGGAGGGTCGAGCATGAAGAAAATCTTGCCGCCCCTGGTCAGATACCGCCTGACCATGTCGATCTCGGCGGGGAAGAAGTCGGTCTTCGGGCCGGCGACCGCCAGGATCGACGCGTCTGCCGGGACGTCCTTCTGCTGGGCGAGCGCCAGTTTCTCGATCAGGAAATTATCGGACCCCAGCGCCGCCGCAATCGTGCTGTAACCACCCCGATCGGAGGCATCGGTGGACTTTTCACCATGCCCCTGGACGAAGTACACCTTGTGCTGCTTGCCCTGCACGACCTTGATGAGGCCGTTCGTCAGCTCCTGCTCGCCGTCGGAGCTGACCTTCTCGGTCCGCCCTTCGTACTCCATGACCACCGTGCCCGGCGTCTGCACCTGGAACTGGTTCGCCAGCGCCGGCTTGCGCTCCATGTCGAGATATTCCACGCTCACCTGTTTCGAGACGTACCGGTACTCGTCCAGCCGCTCTCGAAACCGCGGGAACCCTTCGCTCCTGTCGAACACCCGGATGTGGACGGGCTTCTGGAGCCCCTGCAGGACCTTCTTTGTCTGATCGGAAATGGAAAACTGCTTTGCGGCCGTGAGGTCCCACCGCTTGTTGTGGCGGGAGGCCAGATAGTTGATCGCCACGAGAATGCCGAGCACGACGACGACGCTCGCCGCCGCGAGGCTCCCGAGCCGCGCCTGGCGGCCGGAGAAGGACCGGGCGACCTCCCGCCACTGGCTGAGGATGTAAAGAAGCGTGCACCCGAGGCCGGCGAGCGCCAGGCCGTTGTACCACTGCTGCCATTCGGGACGGGTGAAGCGTATCGCCACGGCCGCGAAGACGAGGACGACGCCGAGCCATCCGAGAAGTCCGAGAACTCGTTTCAACATAAGCCGCTATCCGCGCCACCGCTCGCTGTCGACCGACTTGGCCGTCAGGAACAGTCCGAACGTGATGAAGCTGAGGTAATAAATCGTGTGTTTCGTGTCGATGATGCCGCGCGCGAAATCGTCGAAGTGCTCGGTGATCGACAGGTACGACACGATCGCCTGCGTGGTCGGCCCCGACGATTCGCCGATCCAGTTGACGATCCAGAGCATCAGGAACGTCGCGAAGGTCAGAAAGCCGGCGACGATCTGGTTCTTCGTGAGGCTCGAGATGAAGAGCCCGGTGGAGAGGAAGCATCCACCCATCAGCAGGAGCCCCAGGTATCCGGCGGCGATGGGCCGCCACTCGGGGTTGCTGATCTTGAACAGCATCATCATGTAGAGCATGGTCACGAGGAGCATCGCGGCATAGAGGGCCAGGGCGCCGAGGAACTTGCCCAGGATGATCTCGACGTCGGTGACCGGCGACGTGAGCAGCAGCTCGATCGTGCCGGATCGCTTTTCCTCCGAATAGGTGCGCATCGTGATCATCGGCATCACGAACAGGACGATCACCGCGGTGTTCTGGAAGAGCCCGCGGATCATCATCTGGTTGATGTTCGCCCCACCGGCGCCGCCGAACTGCATCATCTGCTGGCTCTGCTGATTGAACGCCATCAGGTAGACATAGAAGAACCAGCCGAAGAGCAGCGAGAACAGGCCGATCATGATGTACGCGATCGGGGACGCGAAATAGGAGCGCAGCTCCTTGTCCGCAATCGCAAGCGTATTACGCACGTGGCGCCTCCTCGGGCAGTTCTTCGGTCGTCACCTGGAGGAAGACGTCCTCGAGGCTCATTCGGACGGGCCTGAGCTCGAGGAGCCCCCACCCCCGGCCCACGACGGCGCGAGCGAGGTCGCGGCGGACGTCGACGTCGGGCTCGCTCTCGACCTCGAAGGCGCTCGGAAACAGACCTGCCGCGGCGGCGCTCGAATCGGCGGCCGCACCAGGCCGCTGGTCGGCGCTCGCCACGCGCGTCACACCGGGCACCGAGGCGAGCGCGGCTCCCGCATCGGCGCCGGCGGCGTCCACATGCACGTACATGGTGGCCGCCCCTTTCAACCGCGCAGTCAGGTTATCCGGCGTGTCGACCGCGACCACGTGCCCCTTGTTGATGATCACGACGCGCTGGCACGTCTGCGCCACCTCGGGAAGAATGTGCGTGCTGAGGACGATCGTGTGATCGCCCGCGAGGCTCCGGATGAGATCCCGGGTCTCGATGATCTGCTTCGGATCGAGTCCGGCAGTCGGCTCGTCCAGAATCAGCACTTCGGGATTGTGAATGAGCGCCTGCGCGAGCCCGACACGCTGGCGGTATCCCTTCGAGAGCTTGCCGCAGTGCCGGTCGGCCATGTCGGCGATGCGGGTGCGCTCCATCACCGTCAGCACGCGTTGCTTGCGCTCCCGCGGCGGGACGCCCTTGATCTTCCCCACGAAATCCAGGTACTCGCGGACGGTCATGTCGGGATAGAGCGGCGGTGTTTCCGGCAGGTACCCGGTCCGTCGCTTCGCCTCGATCGGATGGTCGAACACGTCGTAACCCGCGACCGTGGCGCGTCCCTCCGATGGGGGCATATACCCCGTCAGTATTCGCATGGTCGTGGTCTTTCCGGCCCCGTTGGGACCCAGAAAGCCCAGGATTTCACCACGTTCCACCCGAAAGCTCACGTCGTCCACGGCCGTGGTGCGGCCGTAATGCTTCGTGATGTGCTGGACCTCGATCACGCCTGGCTCCGTTCCGTCCGTCAATTCGTCGAATCAGTACATTCCGATGCCGATCCCGCTCTTGCGGGAACCCTGCCGTCGGTACGGTACCGGGTAAGGTGTAGATATCAGGCCGATTAGGCCCAACCACGGATACTACCGACAGTCCGAAAATCGTGTCAAGGCGCCCCGGTGTGGCGAACCGGTCGCGGCGGGATGGCCAGACGCGCAGACGTGATCACGCTTTCCTGTTGGAAAAGAAGTGCTGCTCGATGAACTCGTCAATCGCCCCCTGATCCACCGGATCCACCTTCTCGAACTGCAGCCCCATGCCCACCCGGCGATCGCTCCAGGCGATGCGCGACTCCGCTTCGATGTCCTTCTTCGACCCGGGCAGGCGAAACCGGGCGCGCAGCTTCGACGGCCCCTGGAGCGGGCTCATCGTGCGAATCGCGAGCCCTCCCTTGCTCAGGTTGAGGGTGAGCGCCGCCGCGATGGTGTTCCCGAATCGATAGGCGACAGGAATGCCGAGCACCACCCGAGGGCTCCCGCGGCGGTTGAAGTTGTCCGGGAACAGGTGAGGCGCGAGCGAAGGCAGGATGTGCTGGACGGCGCTGTACTCGTTCACGTACCCGGCGACGCCGAGAGCCGCAAGCTCGCGGACTTCCTCCGCCGTCGCAATGGTGCCGCTGAACACCAGGATCGGGAGGCGTCCAGCGTCCAGCTTCCGGATCGACCTGACCAGGTCCACCCCGCCCGCGTGCGGGAGCCGCAGGTCGAGCACGATGAGGTCGATTCGCTCCAGATCGGCCCGGACCCGCGCGAGCAGCTCCGCTGCGCTCTTGACGGTCAGAGCGGCATGGCCCGCGCTCAGCAGCGCCGTGGCGAACCGGTCGCGCACGAACGCCGTGTCGTCGGCGACGATAACCGTTTTCGTTACACTCAAGATGAGGCCATGGCGCTCAGCGGCGATGAACCGCACGTGGTCAACGCACGACGCGCATTGCAGAATTTATCAGGCTTTCGTTATAATCCGGAGATTATCGCGATCAGGAACGCACAGTGTGTGTGGCTTCGGATCCCGAGCCGCGCGGAGGGGCGCGCCCCCCGCCAGGAGCATGTAATGGCCACCTGCCCGGAATGTGATGCCGAAGTCGAGGTCGACGAATTCGATGTCGACAAGGGCGATCTGATCAGCTGCCCTGATTGCGGCTCCAACCTCGAAGTCACGAGTATCGCTCCCGTCGAACTCGAATCCGTGGATGAGGACGACGAGGAGGACGACGAGGAGGACGACGAAGACGACCTCGACGAAGACGAGGACGACGAAGACGACGACGAGACGACCGAGGACCTGGACTAGGTGAACGAAACGCCTGTGGCGACCGGTCTCGCGGCGGGCGCCGACGCGCCTGGGCTCGCAGCGAAGGATGCGGCGCTCGATCGCATGCTGCGCGATCTCCCCTCCCTGATCGTGGCATACAGCGGCGGGGTGGACAGCGCGTATCTGGCGTATGCGGCGCACCGCGCGCTGGGCCCGGCTGCGCTCTGCGTGACGGCCGACAGTCCCAGCTATCCCGAGCGCCATCGGGCGCTGGCCGTCCGGATTGCCGGGGAGTTCGGCTTCAGTCACCAGTTCATCCAGACGGCCGAGATGGCCCGCCCGGAGTACCGCGCGAACCCGGCCAACCGGTGTTACTACTGCAAGCACGAGCTCTACACGCACCTGCGCGCGCTCGCGCACGATCGGGGGATTCCGGTGATCGCCGACGGCAGCAATGCGGACGACCGGGGCGACTACCGGCCCGGCCGCCAGGCCGCGCGTGAGTTCGGCGTCCGCAGCCCGCTCGACGAGGTCAGCCTGTCGAAGGACGAGATCCGCGAGCTCTCGCGCCGTGCCGGTCTGCCGACCTGGGACGAGCCCGCGTCCGCGTGCCTGTCGTCCCGCATTCCGTATTTCAGCGAAGTCACCGACGAGAAGCTGCGGATGATCGAGCGCGCCGAAGCCGTGCTGCGCGACCTCGGGTTCCGGATCTGTCGCGTGCGCCATCACGATACGATCGCCCGGCTCGAGCTCGGCCGAGACGAAATCGCCCGTGCGCTGGAACCGGAGCGTGCCGACGTCATCGATCGCGAGCTCAGGGCGATCGGCTATGCGCACGTGACGATCGATCTCCGCGGCTATCGCCTCGGCAGCCTCAACGACGCGCTGCGCCTGCGGGAGGTCTGATCACGACCACGCCGCGCATGGTGCGCACAGCTCTTGCGGCGCTCGCGTTCGCCTTCCTCGCGGCGCATCTTCTGTTCCTCCCGCCCACACTGGAAGACATCGACTCCATCAACTTCGCGCTCGGCGTGAGGCACTTCGACGTGGCCCGGCACCAGCCGCATCCGCCAGGCTATCCCGTGTTCATCGGGGTCAGCAGGCTCTCGACGGCCGTCCTGCGCGGCGCGGGCGTCTCAGCGCCGGAGACGCGGGGTCTGGCCGTCTGGAGCGCCATGTCGGGCACGGCAGCAATCTGGTTTCTGTTCGTGTTGTTCGGGGCCCTCGGGAGGATTGACGCCGATCCGCCTCGTGCCGGACCCTCGGGTCCCGGCCGCGGCCTCCTTGCACTGTGGGCGGTCGTCATCGTCGTGTGCGCGCCGCTCTTCTGGTTCACGTCGTTGCGGCCGTTGAGCGACATGACCGGGCTCGCGACCGCTATTGCGGCGCAGGCGCTGATCGCGTCGGTGCTGAGCCGCGGGACCGGCCCATCTGCGCTGGTATGGGCAGCGCTGCTCGCCGGCGTGGCGATCGGCATCCGGTCGCAGACATTTCTCCTGACCCTGCCCCTGCTCGCGACCGCGCTCGTCGCGCCCGGCCTAGGGCTGCGTCTGCGCACCCGCAGCCTGGTCCTGGCCGCGGGCGCCACCGGAGTCGCTCTGTGGGCGGTTCCATTGATCCGGGCGAGCGGCGGACTCGGCGGGTATGCGGCAGCACTCGGCTCACAGGCAGGCGAGGACTTCTCCGGCGTGGTCATGCTCTGGGCCGCGCGTTCGCCGCGGGTCGCGAGGGATGCCGTGATTCACACCTTCCTCTGGCCATGGGGCGGGCTGCGCGTTGGCGCGGCCGTGGTGGCGGTCGCCGCCGTGGGCGCCCTGCGGCTTGGCTGGCAGCGACCCCGGGCGTTGCTCCTGCTGCTGATCGGGTTCGGACCGTACGCCGTCTTTCACCTGCTCTTCCACGAAGTGGTCACGGTGCGGTACGCGCTGCCGCTCATTGTCCCTGTCGCCTATCTCGCAGCCTCAGCGCTGGACTGGCCCTGGCGATGGGTGCTCCCGACCGGCGCCGTCGCACTCGGCGTCGTGTCTCTGGTGCCGGCGATGACCGCGGGCGCCGCGTACGCGCGTGAGGGCAGTCCGGCCTTCCGTGCCTTCGCGGCGGTCGAGCGGTGGGGGCACGCAGGCGCGCCTGGCGATGCGTCCAGGGCTGTTGCCATCGACGCCGTCGGCATGCACGCGGTCGCGCGCCGGGCCGCGCAGTGGGAGGGAGCGGCACTGCCGGGACGCGTCCTCGAGGCGGCCCACGGACGCGAGTGGCTCGCTCTCATCGCCGAGTGGCGCGCCCACCCGGCCTCCTCGATCGCATTCGTGGCGGACCCGCGACGCACCGATCTCGCGCTGATCGACCCGGGGGCTCGACAGCTGGTCGGGACGTACCGGTGGCCGTTCCTCCAGCCGCCGTTCGTGGGAGGGGCGCGCCCCGGCGATTCCGATGTTTACCGGATGTCGCCGCCGCGCTGGATGCTGGATCAGGGCTGGTCGCTCGGCGCGGAGGTCGCGGGGGTGACGGCGCGCGACCGGCTCGGACCCCACCGGCAGCCAAGCGTCGCCTGGGTGCGCACGGGGCATGACGAGGTTCTGCTGATGATCGGAGGCCGGCACCTCGGACCGGCTGGTGACCCCGGCGTGCGCGTCCGTCTGCGCGCGAACGGGCAGCCGCTCGCGCCGTTCGACGTGAGCCCGGGGTTCTTCTTCAAGGTCCTGCCGATCGCCGCCGGCGTCTTCTCGTCGCCGGTCGCCTACGCGGCGCTCGAAGTGGCGTCGGAGTCCATCGGACCAGGCCCGGCCGTTCCCGTCGCGCTGGAGCAGTTCGACCTTCAGCCAGAGGGCGTGCCCATGGTCGGCGTCGAGCAGGGATGGCAGGAACCAGAGTACAACCCGCTCACCGCGCTGGCGTGGCGGTGGATGAGCGAGCGTTCGACGATGTGGGTGCGCCCGGTCGCCCGCGACGTGACGCTCGTCATCAGGGGAGAATCGCCTCTCCGGTATTTCGACTCCGCGCCCGTGATTACCGTGAGCGCCGGGGGCCGGCAGGTCAGCCGGTTCAGTCCGACAGCGGATTTCGAGCAGGCGATCGTTCTTCCCGCCGATCTGTTGAAGACTGGCGCCGGCCGCGTGACCATCGAAAGCGACAAGTGGTTCGTTCCGCGGGAGCACGACGGCACCGCCGACGAGCGCCATCTCGCCCTGCGAATCTATTCATATGCCGTGAAATGACTCAGCGCCCGGGTCCGGCGGGACGTCGCGCGAGCGCGAGCAGCGAGCTCCCGAAGGGCATGTTCACGAACCGCAGGGCTGCGGCTTCGAGGCCGAGCAGTGCAGACAGTGCCGCGTTCACCGGCCGGGGCGGAATGGCAATCTCCCGCGTCGATTCCCTGTGGCCCGAGATGCGCTGCAGCAGTCGGACCGCCGTCACGACGGGCATGATGGCGGCGTTGGTATAGGTCATGCGGCGGATCTCGAACCCGGCCGCCTGGAGTCGCCTGGCCAGGCTTGCCCGATCGTACCGCCGCACCTCGCCCGACAGCACCGAGTGGTTCCCGGTGAGCAGGGCCATTGCGGCGACGTTGACCACCAGGTGGCCGCCGGGACGTACGACCCGGAACATCTCCGCGAGCGCCAGCGTCTCCGCCTGATCCGGCAGCAAGTAGATCACGTCGAACGACGTCACGACGTCGAAGGACGACGCAGAGAAAGGCAACGCGACGGCGGACGCCTGCGCGACGGCTCGTTCCCCCTGGCGATGGGCGTACGCGAGCCCGCTCGCGGTCAGGTCGATGCCGATCGCATGGCCGTAGCGCCGCAGCAGCCCGAGGTTGTGACCGGTGCCGCAGCCACAATCGAGAATTTCCGCCCGGCCCGGGCAGCCGCGCACGGCGTCCGCCAGGACCGGCGCGACGAATCGGCGAAAGCCCTGGAACCAGAAATGCTGTTTTTCCGCCCGCGCGGTCGCCTCGAGGAGTTCATCCATCGATGTTACGAAATTGACAGGGCGGGGACTGGACGGTAAGCTCCACTCCTCCCAATTCTACGTGACCGTTCGCTGCCCGCCAGGAGAAGAGTTGATGATTCGCAGAGCCCGCACGTGTGTCGTCGTCCTGATCGTCGCCGCGCTGAGCGCCGGGGCGTGCGCCAAGAAAAAGCCGACCCCGCCGCCCGCACCGCCGGCGGCCGCACCCGCGCCCCCAGCGACACCCAGCACGCCGCCGCCGCCTCCGCCGCCTCCACCCGCACCGCAGCCGCCACCGCCGACGGAGGAGGAGCTGTTCCGATCGAAGACGCTCGATCAGCTCAACGCGGAGAAGCCGTTGACTGATGCCTTGTTCGCGTATGACTCGGTCGAGCTGAACGACGGCGCGCGGACGGCCCTGCAGAAGAACATCGAGTGGATGAAGCGCTGGCCGACGACGAAGGTGATGGTCGAGGGCCACGCGGACAATCGCGGCACGAATGAGTACAACCTGGCTCTCGGCGAGCGGCGCGCCTCGGCCGTGCGGGATTACGTCGTGAGCCTCGGGCTCGCGCCCGATCGCGTGACGATTGTGAGCAAGGGAGAGGAGCAGCCGTTCTGCTCTGATGAGACCGAGGCCTGCTGGCAGCAGAATCGCCGCGGGCATTTCCTCATCACGGCCAAGTAGGGTCGGCGCGGGGCCGAAGCCCCGCGCTGAGTACTTCGCGCCACGGGCCGGCGACGTACCCCTCCCGGTACGTCGCGCGCAGCTTCAGCTGCGCGAAAGGGAGATTTCTTCGGCGATCCGCTCCGCCGCCTCGCGTGGCGACGGCGCGGCAATCACGGGGCGGCCCACGACAATGTAGCTCGCGCCCGCGGCGATCGCCCCCCCCGCCGTCATCGTGCGCTCCTGGTCGTCCGTGCCCGAGGCGCGGGTCTCGGTCGTCGTCGACGCATGCTCCCGAGCCACGGCCCCGCGGATTCCCGGAGTGACAATCACGAAGTCCGATCCGAAGCGGCGGCGGATGGCCGTCGTCTCCTGCGGCGATGCCACGACGCCGTCGAGCCCGGCGGCATGGACCAGCTCGGCCAGACGGAGTACCTGGTCCAGGATTGGCGCCCCGACACCGGTCTCGGCGAGCGTGCCGGCATTCATGCTCGTGAGAACCGTGACGGCGATGACCAGTGCGGGCGGAGCGCCCGTCCGCGCCGCGGTCTCGCGCGAGGCGTCGCTCGCCGCGCGCATCATGCGCGTGCCGCCGGACGCGTGCACGTTCACCATCCAGACGCCCAGCGCGGTGGCCGCCGACACCGCGCTGGCGACGGTATTCGGGATGTCGTGGAACTTGAGGTCGAGAAACACGCGATCGCCCCGCTCCACCAGCGCCCGCACCATCGAGGGGCCCTCCGCGGTGAAGAGGCGGCTGCCCACCTTGAATCCGCCGGCGGCCCCGCGCAGGGAGTCGGCGAGGGCCACGGCCTTCCCGGCGCTCTCGACGTCCAGCGCGATCAGGAGCTGATCCACGCCGTCTCTTTCCTGCTGGTGTCGATGCTCCCGGTGAGCTCCGCCAGCCGGCTGATCCCGTGCTGCGTCATGTAGCTGCGGAGCCCGCTCAGCAGCGTGTTCCAGATGAACGGGTCCACGAAACTGGCG
Source organism: Acidobacteriota bacterium (assembly GCA_031361295.1). Taxonomy (GTDB): domain Bacteria; phylum Acidobacteriota; class Vicinamibacteria; order Vicinamibacterales; family 2-12-FULL-66-21; genus JALZOC01. The sequence continues at coordinate 21,985 of JANMCN010000260.1, forward strand.
GTGCCGATCTGCACGGCCGTGGCTCCGGCAATCATGAACTCCAGCACATCCTCTGCCGTGGCGATACCGCCCATGCCGATGATCGGCAGTTTCACCGCCTGCCGGCACTCGTACACCATGCGCACGGCGATCGGCCGAATCGCAGGCCCGCTCAGCCCTCCGACGATGTTCGTCAGCTTCGGTCGCCGCGTGTGCACGTCGATCGCCATCGCGAGAAAGGTATTCACGAGCGAGACCGCGTCGGCGCCGGCTTCTTCGGCCGCGCGCGCGAACGACGCCACGTCGGTCACGTTCGGCGTCAGCTTCGGGATGACCGGCAGGGCCGTCACCTTCCGCACGGCGCTCACGACGTCGTGCGTGCCGGTCAGGCTGCAGCCGAACGTGATCCCGCCCTGCTTGATGTTGGGGCAGGAGATGTTCAGCTCGATGGCGGCGACTCCTTCGTGGTCCGACAGGATGCGCGCGATTTCGCAGTACTCGTCGATGGTCGTGCCGCAGATGTTCACGAACACCACGGCCCGCCGGTCGCGGAGCTCCGGCAGCTTCTCACGCACGAACCGGTGCACGCCGATCCCCTGGAGGCCGATGGCGTTCAGCATCCCGGCTGGCGTCTCGACGATGCGGGGGGGCGCGTGGCCTTCGCGCTCCGCGAGGAACAGCCCCTTGACGGCGACTCCGCCGAGCGCCGACAGGTCGACGATGTCGCTGTACTCGACGCCGTAGCCGAAGCAGCCGCTCGCGGCGATGAGCGGATTCGGCAGCGTCAGCGCGCCGATGGAAACAGAGAGGTCCATGTCAGTGCGCGAGGGCGTGCCAGAGGATGCGGGAGGCCTCGAACACCGGCCCTTCGATGCAGGATCGGATGAAGTGAGGTGCCCCGTCAGCGTCGCGGGCCAGCACGACGCAGCTGTAGCACCCGCCGAGGCCGCATCCCATCACCTGCTCGAGCGAGACGTCGCAGGCGGCGTGGTGCGAGGCGGCGAGCTCCGCGACGGCGCGCATCATGGGCGTAGGCCCGCAGACATAGAGGTGGATGTCGGAAGGGCGCGGAGCGGAACGGAGTGCCGCGCCGAGTGCCCCCGTGACGTACCCCTTGTGACCGCGGCTGCCGTCTTCGGTCGTGAGCACCACCTCGACGCCCAGCCGCTCGAACAGCTCGACGTAGTACAGCTCCGCCGCACGGCGCGCGCCGTAGAACAGGCGCGCCCGGCCGCCGCCCGCCCGAATCGCTTCCGCCAGCGTGACGAACGGCGCCAGCCCGACACCGCCCGCCACCATCCACGCCTCGGCGGGTGGCGCGACAGGCTCGAACGGACGTCCGAGCGGCCCCAGACACGCGACGCGTCCGCCAGGCGCCGCCTGGTACAGGCGCGTCGTGCCGACGCCGACCCGCTTGTTGAGGAGCGTGATGCCGATCGCGCGGCCGGCATCGTCGCGCAGGATTTCGAAAATGGAGAATGGACGCCGCAAGAGCGGATCGGCCCCGAGCGAGGGCTTGACCATCACGAACTGACCGGGCCGCACGAGCGACGCGACCTCCGGCGCCGCGAGCGCGATGACACTGTAATCGTCCGACAGTCGCGTGTTGGAGATCACGGCGGCGTCGACGTCGACGGGCATACGCGAAGTATACACTTGCCCCATGCGCTTCCTGCGGATGCTCACGAACTCGGTGCTGGCCGGCGCGCTCGGCGCGGCCTACCTCACCGTGCTCGTGCTGCAGCTGAATCCGCAGATCCCGATCGTGTCGTCGAGCACGTGGCGATGGTTCCTCACGCTCGGCATGCTGTACGGCGTCCACCTCGCCGTGACGTTCTACGTCGTCATGGTCGTGCGGGAGTTTTTCGCCCTCGACGTGTTCTCACCCGGCTGGGTGAGCGTGCGGATGCTCGCGTGGATGGGCGCCGCGGCCGCCGCCGTGGCGGCGACGCTGATGTGGCTGAACGTGCGCGGGTTCAGCGCCGCGCTGACGACCGACGCCGCGTGGAGGATGACGGCGGGCGCGATCGCGACGACGACCTCGGCACTGGTGCTGCTGGCCGTGGCCATCGCGCACTATTCGGTCGGCCGGCGGGGCGGGCGCGTGGGGGCGTCGCTCTTCGTGATGGCCGCGTTCGGCTCGCTTGCGCTGCCGCTGGCCGCGCGAGGACGCGCGGTTGCGCCCCTCCCGCCCGTCGCTCCGTGGGCGCTCGCCGCCGGCGGCCCTGTCGAGCCGTCGACCGGACCGCGCGTGTTCATGCTGCTGCTGGACGGCGCCTCCCTGGAGTACATCTTGCCGCGCGTGGCCGAGGGACGGCTGCCCGCGTTTGGACGCCTGCTCGACAAGGGTGCGGTCATGGATCTGGCGACGGTCAGGCCGACACAGCCCGATTCCGTCTGGGCGGCGGTTGCGACCGGCATGTTCCCGGCGAAGAACGGCGTCAGATCGGCAGGGTCGTACTACGCGCGCGGGGATCATCGCGCCGTCGACCTCCTCCCCGATCACTGCTTCTCGCACGCCCTGGTGCAGCTGGGGTTCCTGCAGAACGAGCCGAACCTCTCGACGGTCTGGCGGGCACGGCCGCTGTGGTCCATCGTGTCCGCCGCCGGCCTCCCGGTCGGCATCGTGCGCTGGCCACTCACATACCCCGCGGAAACGGTCAACGGGTACATCGTCAGCGATCGCTTTCACCAGCTCGTCGGATCGCTCGCGGAGTTCGACCGCGCCGCGTCGCCTCCCGAAATCCTGCCGGTCCTGCAGCGGGTGTTCGCGGGGCCGGACGCCAGCGTGCCCGTGGTAGGCGCCTCCGCCGTGCGGGGCCGGCTGGAGGCGCCCGAAGGAGCCGCCATGCGCCGCGACCGGCAGTATGGAATCGCGGCCCGCGAGCTGCGCGGCCGCCTGGATGCGACGTTCAGCGCGCTGCGCTACGACGGGCTCGATACGGTCGGGCACTACTACATGAGCGCCACCGCGCCGCGCGCCTCCCGGGACGACCCCGATGAAGGCCATCGGCGGCAGCTGCAGGCGATCGAGGCGTACTACGCGTTCGTCGACGGGGAACTGGAGGCCGCGGCCGGACGGATGAGGGCCGACGATCTGCTGGTGGTGGTCTCGGGCTTCGGCATGCAGCCCCTGGACGACGTGAAGCGCGGCATCGCGCGACTGCTCGGAGACCCTGCCTTCAGCGGAACGCACGAACGTGCGCCGGATGGATTTCTGCTCGCGTACAGCGCCGCGGTCGAGCCCGGGCGCCGGCCTCGCGGATCGATCGTCGACGTCGCCCCGACGCTCCTGTACTTCCTCGGGCTGCCCGTCGCCCGCGACATGGACGGCTTTGCGCGCGCCGACCTCTTCACCCGCGCCTTCACCGCCGAGCGGCCGATCGTGTTCATTCCGAGTTACAGCCGCTAGGCGCCCGCCGTCACTCACGCGCGGTCTCCCGCGGCGTCAGTCGCCGCGGCCGCGGTGTGGTAACATCTGCTGAACTCTTTAACGGCGCCCCTGCGAGGACGCCAAGAGGTGAGCCTGTGAGCGACTGTCGTTCCTGCCTGCTGCGGCACCCGCCGCGTTCCCGCGCCCTCGCGCACCCCGTTGGACGTGTCCCGAGGCTCTCATGCCGGTCGTGATGGACGGCGACCGCATGTCGCGGGCGTTGACACGAATCGCGCACGAAATCCTCGAACGGAACCGCGGGCTGGACGAGATTGCCCTCGTGGGCATTCGCACGCGCGGCGTTCCGCTGGCACGCCGGCTCGCGCACGCCCTGCACGACATCAACGGCGATAACGTGCCGACGGGCGCGCTCGACATCACGCTCTACCGGGACGACCTCATGCGCCACCCCGTCGGGCCCCAGCCGGTCGTGCGCCGGACGGAGATCCCGTTCTCGATAGACGAGCGGAAGATCCTGCTGGTGGACGATGTGCTCTACACGGGCCGGACAATCCGCGCCGCGCTCGACGCGCTCATCGACTTCGGGCGTCCGCGCGCGATTCAGCTGATTGTCCTGGTCGACCGCGGCCACCGCGAGCTGCCGATCAAGGCCGACTACGTCGGCAAGAACCTGCCCACGTCGTCGAAACAGAGCATCCAGGTCCGGCTGCAGGAAATCGACGGCGCCGACGAAGTCGTCCTCGAGGGGGAGCCATGACGACGATGGAGGCCCCGGCTGCCGCGGCGCTGAAGTCCCGCCACCTGCTGGGCGTCGCCGGGCTCGAAGCGGGAGAGATCACGCTGATTCTCGACACGGCCGTCGCGATGAAAGAGATCGGCGGCCGCGCCATCAAGAAAGTGCCGACCCTCCGCGGCCGGACCGTGGTCAACCTGTTCTTCGAACCGAGCACCCGGACGCGGACGTCGTTCGAGATCGCCGAAAAGCGGTTGAGCGCGGACACGCTCAGCATCGCGACCGCGACGTCGAGCGTGACGAAGGGGGAGAGCCTGCTCGATACCGTGCGGAACCTCGAAGCCATGGCGCCGGACATGATCGTGATGCGGCACGCCTCGTCGGGCGCGCCGCATCTCCTCGCGCGAACCTGCCGATCGGCGATCATCAACGCGGGCGACGGCACCCACGAGCACCCGACGCAGGCGCTGCTCGACGCCTTCACCATACGCGAGCACAAGGGCCGGCTCGCCGGGCTCAAGATCGCGATCGTCGGCGACCTGCTCCACAGCCGGGTGCTCCGCTCGAACGTCCTGCTCCTCAACACCATGGGCGCCGACGTCTGGGCCTGCGGGCCGGCGACGCTGATGCCCGCCGGCCTGGAACGGTTCGGCGTCCGCGCGACGACCTCTGTCAACGAGGCGATCGCGGGGGCGGACGTGGTCATGATGCTGCGGATTCAGCACGAGCGAATGCACGGCCACTTCATCCCGTCGGTGCGCGAGTACTTCACGCTCTTCGGCCTCACGCCCGACCGGATGCGGCTGGCCGCGCCGGATGCGATCGTGATGCACCCGGGGCCGATGAATCGCGGAGTCGAAATCGATTCCGAAGTCGCGGACGGGCCGTTCTCGGTCATCCTCGCCCAGGTGGCCAACGGCGTGGCGGTTCGCATGGCGGTGCTGTACCTGCTGTCCGGACGTGATGCGGACGGCGCGCTCGATGAGCATTGAAGGCGGACGCTGATGAGACTGATGCTGAAAGGGGGGCGGGTCATCGACCCGGCCGGCGGACGAGACGGGGCCTTCGATGTGCTCGTCGAGGATGGCCGGATCGCGCGGATCGGCAGGGATCTCCCCGTTGACGGCGCCGAGGTGTTCGAGATGAAGCGCGGCTGGATCGTCGCGCCGGGGCTCATCGACATCCACGTGCACCTGCGCGAGCCGGGCCAGGAGCACAAGGAGACGGTCGCGACCGGGACCGCCTCCGCGGTCGTCGGCGGGTTTACCGCCGTCGCCTGCATGCCGAACACCGAGCCCGTGAACGACCACGCGGGAATCACGCAGTTCATCCTGAAGAAGGCGGCCGAGGCGCAGCTCGCGCGTGTGTACCCCATCGGCGCCGTGTCCATCGGCTCGCGCGGGGAGCAGCTCGCGGAGCTCGGCGAGCAGAAGCTTGCCGGCTGCGTGGCGTTTACCGATGACGGCAGGCCGGTGGCCACGGCCCTGCTGATGCGTCGCGCGCTGGAGTACGCGGGCATGCTGGGTGTGCCGGTCATCGATCACTGCGAAGACCCGTCACTCAAGGGAGACGGGGTGGCCCACGAGGGCTACTTCGCGTCGCAGCTCGGGCTCCGCGGGATTCCGGGTGCCGCCGAATCGATCATGGTCGAACGGGACGTGTCTCTGGCGGAGCTCGCCGGCGCCCACGTCCACATCGCACACATGAGCGCCCGCCAGTCGATTCGCGCAGTGCGGGCGGGAAAAGAGCGTGGTGTCCGGGTGACCTGCGAGGTCGCGCCGCATCACTTCACCCTGACCGACGAGGCGCTCGACGGGCCGGTCAAATACGACACGAACCTAAAGATGAACCCGCCGCTGCGGTCCCTGGAGGACCGCGACGCGATGCTCGACGGCATCGCGGACGGCACGGTGGACGTGATCGCGACGGACCACGCGCCGCACCACGCAGACGAGAAGATGGCGGAGTTCGACCGCGCGCCTTTCGGCATCGTCGGGCTCGAGACGGCCGTGCCGATCGTGTTCGATCGCCTGGTGCACACGGGGCGGATTTCTCTCCGCCGGATGATCGAGCTCCTCTCGACCAATCCCGCGAAGGTCATGAACCTGCCGGGCGGCACGCTGGGCGAAGGGGCGCCGGCGGACATCACGATCCTCGCCCCCGACACCCCCGTCACGATCGAGGCGTCCGCGATGAAGTCGAAGTCGAAGAACACGCCCTTCGATGGCTGGGAGATGAAGGGCGCGGTCGTCGCCACCATTGTCGGCGGCAGGATCGTCTACCGCGCAGGCGGGGCGTGAGGCGGCCAGCCCTGACAATGAGTCGCTCCCACCTTACCGGTTCAGCGAGAGGCGTCACGACGTGACCAGACAGACGGAAGTCGAACGGCGCCGGCAGGCGCTGGCGAAACTGCAGGATCTCGAGGTCCTGATGCGCGACGGCCACTTCGATTACGGCAACGGGTTTCATGGCCGGCTCTACCTGAATCCCCACCAGTTGTTCCGGCATCCGTCGACGATCTGGCGGCTCGCGCAGGATCTCCTCGACGTGTTGCCTGGTGAGCTGCTCGCGGAAACCGACGTCGTCGCGGGTCCTGCGACAGGCGGCGCGTTGCTCGCACACACGCTCGCCGGATTGCTCGATGGACGGCGCGCGCTGACGCATCCACCGTGCAGCTTCGCGCCTTTCACGAACACGGCAGAAGGCTTCGTCCTGCGCGGCTTCTATGCACGCGGATTGTCAGGCCAGCGGGTGCTGCTCGCAGACGATGTGCGCAATACCGGCATGACCTTCCAGCGCTGCGCGGAGCTCGTGACGAAGGCCGGCGGACGGGTGATCGGCACCGTCGAAATCTGCGATCGGATGGAAGCGATCGTCGATCTAGGTGTGCCGAATTACGCGCTCGTCGAATACTCCGCGCCGCAGAACTATCCCGCGGACACCTGCCCGATGTGCCGCGAAGGGATGCCAGTCGCGAGTTTCTGAGGCCCGGCTGCGTCCGTCGTCACCGACGTGTTCGTCATCGTTCTCACGCATTTGTCAGGCCTGCGCCGCCGTTCCCTCCAG
>JANMCN010000262.1:0-39146 GCA_031361295.1 Acidobacteriota bacterium
GGTCTGCCCAGTCGGTGAAGGTGCCGATGAATGAAATCGGGAACCAGTCTCGAATCGGCTCGCCGAGCCCGATCTGGTTCTTCACGTCGTGCGCGAGGTGCGACAGCGTGTAGCGCTGCGCCGTGCGCCGCTCGTCCGTGATCTCCTCGTCACGCCCGGTGAACGACACCGGCTGGAACGAGAGGAAGTTGATCTTCTTCGGGTTGTCGAGCGCGAACTGGATGATCCGGCCGACCTGCTCGTTGTTCACCCAGTTGACGATGGTCGTGACCGGAACGATGTCGACCCCGGCCGAGTGCAGGTTCTCGATCGCCCGCAGCTTGACGTCGAAGAGGTTGCCGACGAGACGATGCGAGTTCGCGGCGTTCCCGATGCCGTCGAACTGCAGATACGCGTACCGCAGACCCGCTTCGAAGGCGGCGCGCGCAAAGTCCGGGCTCTTGGCGAACTCGATGCCGTTGGTCGCAGCCTGCACGCTGCTGTAGCCCACCTTCTTCGCGTAGCGCACCGCGTCGAGGAAATACGGCGACATCGTCGGCTCGCCGCCGGAGAATTGAACCGACATCTGCCGCTTGGGCTTGATCGAGATGGCGTTGTCGAGCAGCGTCTGGATGTCTTCCCAGGAAAGCTCGTGCACGAAGCCGACCTGGTTGGCGTCCATGAAGCACGGGTCGCACATCATGTTGCAGCGGTTCGTGAGGTCGATCGTGAGCACGGCGCCGCGTCCGTACTTGATGGTGCTCGTCCCGTGGTTGTGGAGCTTCTCGTCGTTGTGCGCGCGGATGTCGCTGCCGGGATAGGAATCCTCGAGATGCTTGAAGAAAGCCGTGTCCATGGCCATGACGTCCTCGAAGTGCCCGTGCAGCGGGCAGTCCTTGACCATGAGGATCTTGCCGTCGCGCTCGATGATGTTGGCCTTGATCTCGCCAATCTTCTCGTTGAGCAGCACTTTGTAGTCGCGTTTGCCGTCGAGGATTTCCTGGCGCGCCTCGCGGACGCACGTCGGGCAGAGCGAGTCGGTTTCGCGCGGCCAGCCGAGCGGCGGCTTCACCTTCTGCCAGGACTTCTGGATGGGCTTGTCGGACCAGTTCGGGGTGAAAGCTTCGGCGCGCTTCATCGAGTTGACCGCATCGAACACGCCCCACGCGCCCTTGGCGACGACCGTGAGCCCCTTCTCGACGTACTTGATCGGCTTGTGCATATGCCTCCGCAAACGTTCGCGGGCGAAGTGCGCGGCGCCCGCAGCCCCCGCACACGAATCCATGGGAAGAATAGCTGGGGCTCCCCTGGCCCGGGAGCAAATTCAGCCCAACGGGCGATGTGCCGGGTGAACGGGCGTGAGGGGGTGTCAATGGGCGGGATCCGGCGTTCGGCCGGCCCCATTCTCAGGCCTTAACGTGCTGTGTCCGTAAAGACTTAACGGATCGGAGCTGCCACGCGATGCGAAAGCCCAGCAGAAGGGCGACCGCCACCGCGTAATACACCGGAGGCCCCACCGCGACCTTCACCTTCCAGATGTAATGCACCGAGGCGGCAATCGCGCTGACGTAAATGAGCCGGTGCAGCGTCTGCCATCGCCGACCCAGCCGCCGAATCCATCCCTTGGTCGAGGTGACGGCGAGGGGGACCATCAGCACGAACGCGATGAACCCCATGGTGATGAACGGCCGCTTCGCCACATCGGCCACCATCTGGCCCAGCGCGAGGGACTGGTCCAGAACCAGATACGTCAGGACGTGTACGAACGCATAGAAGAACGCAAAGAGGCCGAGCATCCGGCGATACTGCACCGGGCGGTTCCATCCCGACAGGCGCCGCAGCGGGGTCATCGCGAGCGTCGCGACCAGGAAGCGCAGCGCCCAGGTGCCCGTTTCGAGCTGCAGCGTCTCGGCGGGATTGACACCGAGGCCATTCGTGAACCCGAGATACACGAGATACACCGCCGGCACCAGCCCGAGCGCAAACACCAGCCGTCTGGCGGACTTGTGCATCGGCGGATTAGTAATTCTTCCGCAGGTCCATGCCGGCGTACAGGGAGGCGACCTGATCGCCGTAGCCATTGAACATCAGGGTCTTGTGGTTCTTGAAGTACCCGGGAATGCGCCGTTCCGTCGCCTGGCTCCAGCGCGGATGATCGACCTCAGGATTCACATTCGAGTAGAAGCCGTACTCTCCCGCATTCGCCACCTGCCAGGCCGTCTTCGGCTGCCGGTCCACGAAACGGATCCGGACGATGGATTTGATGCTCTTGAAGCCGTACTTCCAGGGTACGACCAGGCGGATTGGCGCACCCTGTTGATTCGTCAGTGTCTTGCCATAGACACCCACGGCGAGCAGGGCGAGTGGATGCATCGCTTCGTCCATGCGAAGCCCCTCCGTGTACGGCCAGTCCAGACTCGGCGTCTGCTGACCGGGCATCTGCGACGGACGCAGCAGTGTCGTGAACTCGACGAAGGTGGCTTTCGACGTCGGTTCGGCACGCTTGATGACATCGGCCAGCGGCACGCCGACCCACGGGATCACCATCGACCAGGCCTCCACGCAGCGCAACCGGTAGATGCGCTCCTCGAGGGCGATCGGGGTGACCAGGTCCTCGACGTGATAGTCGGCAGGCTTGCTGCAATGGCCGTCGATCTTGACCGTCCAGGGGCTCGTCTTCATTGTCCCCGCGTAGCGTTTGGGGTCGCTCTTGCCCGTGCCGAATTCGTAGAAATTGTTGTAGCCGGTGATCTCTTCGAAGGTGTTCGCCTTCTCGTCGGTCGCGATCGCGCGGGGCTTGTAACCGGTCAACGGCGTCTGCGCGGCGCCGAACAGCCCGCCGCCCCCCTGGCGCTCGGCGGCCGAGGAGGCGCCCGAACAGCCCGCCAGCCACGGCGCTGCGGCGACAGCGATCGCCGAACCGCCCGCCAGCCCGAGGAACTCGCGGCGGCGAAAGTACGTCGCCTCGTCCGTCACCTCGGACGAGGGTATTACGCCACTTCTCCTGATCAGCATGGTCAAGCCTTTCTCCGGACGGGCTCGGACAAGGAGCGCGTGACGGTTGCATTACCATTGTACCGAGCGGCCGCGGGCGACGCGAGCGCGGATCCGGCGGCCCTCTCCGCCTGCTGAAACACCGCAGGACCGCCGGGGCTTCCCTCGACACCCCCGGGGCGATATCGGAGAATGCACGAATGAGCAGCGACTGTCACGAACCCAAATGGCCGCGCCTTCTCGGCCTGGCGGTCCACGAAATTCGGAGCCCGCTCAGCACAGGTCTGGGATTTCTCGGGTTTCTCACGAGGTACGATCCGCCCCTCACAGAACAGCAGCTGAGCTACGTCACCACCTCGCAGAAGGCCTGGGGACGCATTAGCGACCTCGCGAATGAGATGGAGGAACTGGCCCAATTCGAAGAAGGCAAACTGATCCTCGCTCTGGGGCTCGTGCAGGTCAGTCACGCCATCAGCGAGGCCGTTGCGGCCCTGCCCGCGTCTACGGACTCAGCCGTCCTGATTGATTTCTCACCTGGTGCGGATACAGGCGCCATCCAGGCGGATGCGACCCGGCTCAAAAAGGCGTTCACGTCGGTTCTGTTTGCGCTGCGCCGGGAGGTCGTGGGCAGCTCGATTCTATTCGTGCGGGAGACGCGCCGCGCCCACAACGGACAGACCGTCTCTTGGATCGCGTTTGGGGATGCCGACAACATCGACCGGTTGTCAACGGCAACCGAGGACAGCCTCACAACATTCGACGAGTGGCGGGGGGGCTGCGGGTTGAAACCTGCTGTCGCCCGTCGAATCATCGAAGCCCACGGCGGCAAGGTGTGGTCACCGGCCGATGGGACCAAAGCCGGAGCGGTGATCCTACTGCCGCGCTGATTTCGCCCGAAGGCGGAAGCCACACGTCGGAGCTTCTTCCGCCGGCGGAAGACACAAGCGCGATCCCGAATCCCGAGAGCTCCGGGTCCCGATCCCCGGCCTATTTGATACCCGCCGTCGTCGCGGCGGTCGCGGCGACACCGGCGTTGTCCGTCACCGTAAGACGCACCGGGTACTGACCGGCCGCCGGGTACGCATGGGATGTGACCATCCCCACGCCGTCGCTCGACGACACCACCGTGCTGTCCGACCTGACGAGCCCCGGTCGTGTCGTGAGGTATTTTCCGGCGCTCACGACAAGCTGATCCCACATCAGCCCGTCTTCACGTTGCTGCAGGCGGATGGTCTGCACGCCCGATGTTGCGAAATACACGGGCGCCGCCAGCGTCCCGTAGGCGTCGTCATTCCATCCCCAGCCCGAGACCCCCGCCCCCTGGCCCTCTTCGAGAATGACGATGGCGGCGGCGGTCGAGCCAATCCGGTTCACCGCAGTGCCCGTCGCCGTCACGGCACCGCTGAACTGCACGAACATCGAGTCGTTGGTATATGAGTTGCCCTGCGCCTGCATCCGGAACCAGATGTGGTACGGGACGCCGGCCGCGGCGTAGAACCGCACCTCCACGTAACTCGACGGAGCCGCCAGCGGCGCGGCAACTTTCGCCGCACCGGCGTCGGGGTTGTGCAGCGCCAGGCCCTGCGACGCCCCGGCGACACTCACTCGGGCCCAGCGGGTACCGACAATGGTCGTCGCGCCTGCATCGGCGGCGTTGACGACGACCTCGTCTCCCCAGCTCCAGCGATAGCCGGCAATCGTGCCATCGGCGTCGGTGGACCCGCTGCCGTCCACCGTCATGGGCGTGCCCTTGACCCCGGAGTACGGGCCCCCCGCATCGGCGACCGGTGCGAGGTTGCTGGCCGGAGGCGGCTGGATCACCGGTGGCGGATCGACCGTGACGTTCCCCGCGAGCGCCGCGCTGAGGGTCGTGAAGTTCACGCCAGGCACGCTGCCGTTCACCCCGGCCGCGTAGAACACACTCGACGACAGCAGCTGGTAATCTGCCGCCGTCGCGTTCAGGAACGACGCGTTCCACTGGGTGATCGTCGGAAACGAGTTCGGCTGGGGGTACGCGGATGCGGGACCGCCGGCGAGTACATTGTTGGTGATCGTGCTGCTCGGAAAAAAGAGGTCGATCGTGTACTGGCCCGGGCGGCCGCCGTCTCCCATGATCCCGTACGTGTTGTGGAGCGAGATGTTGTTCGTATACACGAATCCGGTCACCACCTGCGTGCCGTAGGCGTACACCACGGAACTGTTCGTGTGGACGACGGTGTTGTGGTCGAGCACGACCCCGGCGGGCCCTTCTCCCATCAGGAACACCTTCGCGAGGCCGCCCCACCTCTTGGGGTCGATGTCGTAGCAGAGATTGTTCCGGAGCGCGATCCGCTGCGTCTGCTGGCTCACGTGCGTGGCATCGGTCCCCGACAGCTGCAGCACACCGGACGCGTGGCGGATGATGTTGTTGGAAATCGTCACGTCGCGCACCCGCACCCAGGACGCGCCGCCGGATTGATTCCTCGGAGTGAGCAGGACGGCGTACCCGTACTGCCCGGCCGCCCAGATGCATTCGATCACGTTGCCGTCGATCAGGACCTGCTGCGCGTTCTTGAGTTCGACGAGGTTCTTGACCGTCCACTTCGTGCCGGTCGAGGCCGGCGCGCCCGACTTCTCCCCGGCACCCGTATAGCTGAACGACGTCACCGGCCCCGAAGTCTCGAGGTACTGCGTCTCGCTGCCCGCGGCGCTTCCCCGGTAGACACGGTAACGGTCCACGCCCGCCACGGCGCTCCAGCTCACGGTGATGGACTCGCCCGACACGGCCTGCGTCGCGCTGACCTCCGCGGCCGGCGGCGAGAGCGCGAACACGGTATCGGTGTACATCACCGCCACGACCTTGAAGTAATGCGTGCCGGCCGACAGACTCCCGGGTGTCGTAGACGACGCCGCCCTGGGCGATGCGGGCGCCGACAGGATCGCGCTCTGCCACGCGAGCGGCTTCGTGATCAGGTTCTGGCGCAGCTCGATGTTGGACGGCACGAGGTTGACCACCGCGGGGTCCGAGCCCCCGAACAGGACGTTCTCCCCAGCGGCTTCGAGGTAGTTGTTGATGATCCGGAAGGGACCCGCGCCGTTGTACCCCGCGATCGCCTGCGAGTCCGCATTGACCGCCTTCACGTCCGAGATGTAGCTGTTGAGAATGTCGGTGCGGACGCTGTTCAGGGAAATGCCTCGCTTCATGCCCTTGTACGCGTCGCCGTGTGCGTAGACGCGATCGATGACCAGGTCCGACGCGTTGGTGGTCGCGGTGTCATCGCCGAGCGCGATGAGGGTTTCGAACCCGAGATTCGCCGCGCCGTCAATCTCCAGGAATTTCAGGATGTAATGGCTGGCGCCCCATGCCGTCCTGACGACCGGCGTCGTCTTCAGCGCACCGCCCTGCCCGATGAGGCGCGGCAGGAGCGCGCGGGAGGTGTTCGCGCCGGCTCTCCCCGACGGCACGAGACGGACCCCGCTCGCCGGCAGCAGCGAGTCGGCCGCGTCGGATCGGACGGTGATCCAGGCGGTGGATACCGGCTTGGCCCGCAGCACGAACGGCCCGACGAAGGTCTCGCCGGCACGCAGGAGGACCGTGTCCCCGGGCGCGGCGGCGTCGAGGGCCGGCTGCAGCGCGGAATACGTGCAGCCGCTCGCGCACACGTTCAAGGTCGCGGCTTCGGCAACGGCGGCACCGGCGCACACGAGGACGCACCACACGACAACGAGACGGATTCGCAAGGCAGACTCCACAAAGGCGCAGGTTATAGGTCAGCGGTCCCGCAACGGACCGGCCACCTCAGTCAAGACGCTCCGGTTAAAGGACTTACGTTCTTGTCCCATGCACAGACCCAGCCCAGATGCATTGTTAAGATACTCAGCAGTTTGAACTTTTTACACTTTCAGGCATTTCGCCAATGATTTGAATGATTCACAGCCATCTGCTGAGAACCTCGTGTCCGGTATCACTTCAATAGGCAAGCCCATCATTTCGATTCTGTAATCCGCGTGACAGAATTGCACACGGCTGCGCCCGCGCACATCGCAGCTCTACCGTAGAAACGGCAGAGATTCGGCAATCGTTGAGGTTATGGCTGTGGCACCAGCCTTGCCGACTCAGCTGTGGCCGCGCTTCGACACCTGCTCGAAAAAACGCCGGCTTTCTTTAGTCCACAACTGCATCATCGCGTCGCGGGTCAGAGACCCCGTCGGCGCGAACCAAGGGAGTCTCCGATGCCGGCACCCGTGTACCCCAGCGTCGAGCCCGCCGTCCGCCATCTCGATTGCCGCCGCGCCGTCCACGTCGCCGCCGCCACGATCCTCACGCTCGTCGCCGTGTGCGCCACCCGGTCTGATGCCGCAGACGTGATCCTCAACGCCGCGACCGGGACCCGAGTGGGCGCGTTCGCACTCGTGAAGGACACCGCCTCGGCCACCGGCACGGCGGTCACACTGGCGAACGCCGGACGACCGAAGGTCCTCACGGCGGTCGCCGCGCCGGCCGATTATCTCGAGCTCACGTTCACGGCCGATGCGACCACACCGTACCACCTGTGGGTGCGGATGCGTGCGCAGAGCGACTCGTACGCGAACGACTCGATCCACGTGCAGTTCACCAACGTGTCGACGGGGGCCATCGGGACCACGTCTTCGCAGATCGTCAACCTCGAGGACTCGAGCGGCGCCGGCGTGTCCGGATACGGATGGCAGGACAACGGCTATGGGACCGGCGTCATGGGGCCGGACATCGTCTTCTCGCAGGGCGGCGCGCAGCGGCTTCGTATTCAGAACCGCGAGGACGGGTTCGTCATCGATCAGATCGTCCTCTCGTCATCGACCTACCTGCGCAAGTCTCCCGGGCTGCTGAAGAACGATCAGACGGTCTTCACGAGCGCGAATGTGATCCGCGTGCCCGCGGGCGCCGACCTCCAGGCGGCGCTCAACGGGGCCAGGTCCGGCGACACGCTGCTGCTCGCTTCAGGGGCGCGGTACGTGGGAAACATCGACCTGCCGGCCAATGACGGCCCTGAGTTCATCACCGTGACCTCCGACGCGAACGTGCCCCCGGCCGGCGTCCGGGTGCCGGCCAGCCTCCTCGACCAGCTGGCCATCATCCAGTCGCCGAACGGGTTCCCGGCCGTCCAGGCGCGAACGGGCGCGAATTACTATCGCTTCGTCGGCGTGGTGTTCCGGGGTCTCGAAGGTGTGGCCAGCGGCGCGGACACCACGAGGGACATCGTCAGCGTGGGCGACGGCACCGAAACGGACACCTCCCTCCTGCCGTCCCATTTCGTCTTCGACCGCGTGATCATCCGCGGCGACGCCACGTACGGCGCGAAGCGCGGAATCCTCGGCAACGGGCACGACGTCACGGTGAAGGACAGCGACATCCGCAACATATTCCGCAGCAACCAGGACACCAGCGCCTTCGGCTGCTTCAACTGCGGGAAGACATACCGGATCCTGAACAACTGGCTGGAGGCGGGGACCGAAGTCATCCTGTTCGGCGGCGCTCCGTCTGCGGCGCACACGGTCGCCGAGGACATCCTCGTCCAGGACAACGTGCTCACGCGGCCGCTCGCGTGGAAGGCACTGGCGGGACCGACGTACAACGTGAAGAACATCTTCGAGCTCAAAGAGGGCATCCACGTTGTCGTCCGGCACAATTACATGGAGTACAACTGGCCGCCGTCACAGCCCGGCTATGCGGTGGTCATCACCGCGAAGGACTCGAAGAAGATCGACGACGTCCTCTTCGAGGACAACGTCGTGAAAAGCACCGCCGGCGCCATGAACATGCTGGGGTGGGATTACACGACCGCCCTCCTCGCCCCGACATCGAACGTGACCGTGCGCAACAACCTGTTCGTCGTGTCCAAGCAGGAGTACGGCGGCACGGGCTTCTTCCTGCTCATCGGGTCTGCACCGAGGAACATCCAGTTCGACCACAACACGATCGTCCACGACGGCACGACGCTCGTCTGCGCCTACACCGGCACGTACTTGACGGCCGACGGCGTGAGCCATACCGACGGGACGATCAACGGGTTCGAGTGGACGCACAACCTGTCCGTGAACGGGACGTACGGGTTCAACAGCTACGGGGGCATGAACGGCGTCAACCTCCTCACGGCGTTCCCCGGCATCCAGATGTACGAGAACGTGATTGCCGGCTACACGGGGAAGCTGTATCCGGTGGGCAACTCCTATCCCGACGTCACCACCTTCAGGTCGTACTTCGCCGACTTCGCCGGAGGGGATTACCGCGTGCTCGACACGGCGCCGCTCGGGTCTGACGGCAAACGTGTGGGTGCCGATGTGTCGCGTCTACCTTCGAGAAAATGAAGGGGAAGCAGTGGCTGCTCGCCCGCGAACGGGGACCGACGCCCCGAGAACACGCCGGACCTGAACCACAGGAGAGTGATTTCCGAACGATTTCGTAAGGCGCCAGCGCCGTCCGGTGGAGACGCGACACCGTAAGTAGTTTACGAACAGATACTTAGCAGAACGCTCGATCCGGAACGTGGCTTGCGCACAGGCCAGATGCGCCGGGCAGATTCCCGACGCATCCCCTTGAACGGCGACCGTGTCCCTGGAGAAGTGTTCATGCTCGCACTACGCGCTCTTGCCGCTGCGACCGCCATCGTGGCCTGCTCGACCGTCGCCGTGGAAGGCGCCACCGTGGCCGTCGCGGGAGGCGCCGACCTGCAGGCCGCGCTCAACGCCGCCAATCCCGGTGACGTCCTGATGCTCGCCGAGGGCGCCACCTTTACGGGCAACTTCATCCTGCCGGTGAAGTCAGGCACGAGCGTCATCACCGTGCGATCCGGCGCAGCCGACAGCGTCCTTCCGGGTACCGGCGTGCGGGTCACGCCCGCCTACGCCTGGCGGTTGGCGAAGATCCAATCGTCGAACACCATGCCCGCGATCGTGACGGCGCCAGGCGCGCACCACTGGCGCCTGCAGTTCCTCGAATTGCCGTCGACTCAGCTTGGTTATGGGGAGATCGTCCGCATCGGCGAGGGCGCCGCGCCCCAGACGCAGCTCTCCCAGGTCCCATACGAAATCGAGCTGGACCGTGTGTACATCCACGGACACTCGCTCTACGGACAGAAGCGCGGAATCGCCCTGAACGGGGCCTCCGTGACGATTCGCAACTGCTACATCGCGGAGATCAAGGCCGTCGGCATGGACACCCAGGCCATCGGCGGCTGGAACGGCCCCGGGCCCTTCACGATCGAAAACAACTACCTGGAGGCCGCCGGTGAAAACCTGTTGCTCGGCGGCAGCGACCCGACCATTGCAGGACTCATCACCGAGAACGTGGTCTTCCGCTACAACTACGTGACGAAGCCCATGTCGTGGCGGAACGCGATCATTCCTGCGCCGCAGGGCGTCTCCGCGTCCGCCGTCGCCGGCGGCGGCACCCTGGCGGCCGGCACGTATGTGTACTCCGTCCTGGCGCGGCGACAGGTGGGCGGTGGCACATGGGGCACCTCTGCTCCCTCGACGCAGGTCACGGCCACCGCGGGAGACCTGGACGCGGTGTCCCTCACGTGGACGGCGGTACCGGACGCCGCCGAATACCGGGTGTACGGCCGCAACCAGTTCTGGACGGTGACGCGCCCGTCGCTCACGGACACGGGCGCCGCGGGGACCGCGAGCCCGATGCCAACCGCAGCCGGGACCACCTGGCAGGTGAAGAACCTGCTCGAACTCAAGAACGCGCGGCACGTCACGATCGAATACAACATCTTCGAGAACAACTGGGCGAGCGCCCAGAAGGGATACGGGATCCTGTTCACGCCCCGCAACCAGAACGGCACGTGCCCGTGGTGCGTGGTCGAGGACATCACGTTTCAGTTCAACGAAGTTCGAAACGTCGCTGGCGGGGTGAGTATCCTGGGGTACGATTCGCCCAACATCAGCGCGCAGACCACGACCGTCGTTATCCGCCACAACCTGTTCCACGGCATCACCAAGGCTCTTGGGGGTTCCGGGTGGTTCCTGCTCATCGGGGATGAACCCCGCGACGTGACGGTCGACCACAACACGGTCGACTTCGACGGGACGACGGCGGTGTATGCGTATGGCGGTCCCAACACGGCGCCGCGCCAGATCACCGGGTTCCGATTCGTCAACAATGCGCTGCGCCACAATGTGTACGGCATCAACGGCGCCGGCTCATCGTATGGGACTGCGACGCTCACGGCGTATTTCCCCGGTGCGGTTGTGCAAGGGAACTGGCTGCAGGGGGGTCTGGCGTCGCGCTATCCGGCGGGGAATCTCTTCGCCGGCACGTTCGAGCCCGCCTTCGTGGATGTCGCGGCGGCGGATTACCGCGTGTCGGTGACGAGTGTGCTGCTTGGCGGCGCCCTCGACGGCTCCAACATCGGCGCCGACATCTTCACGCTGACGGCGGGGCTGCGCCTGGCGAACGCCGGGATCGCGGTAACCGCCCCGATCCGGCCCGCGGGCCTTCGCGTCGTCCGTTAGTGGTGCCGCGTGCCGGCGGCTAACGCTGTCGGGTGCCGAGCGCCTGCGCGATCGCCAGGACATCCGCGCCGAGATCCTTGCCATCAGAGCCGGCCCCGCGTGCGCGGCTGCCGGGAGCCAGTCGATAGTCGGCGGCTCCCGCATCGACGAACATGCGGGCGAAATCGCTGTCGCTGAGGAACGCGTTGCCTTTCGGATATCTGCCCGCATCCCCCCCGGCAATCGTATTCGCCGTGAAGATCGCGTCAGGAAAGTACGCGTCGAGCGTGCTCGCGCCGATGCCGCGGTCGGATCCGATGACACCGTAGTCGTTGTGCCGGATCAGGTTGTCGCGAAAGACGAGGCCGCTGACTGGCTTGGGTGAGTCCTTGGCGCCGCCGAACGCGGTAATGATGTTCCCGCTCTGGATGATCGTGTTGTGTTCGATCGCGATGTTCCCCGGTCCGTTGCCGATGAGCGCGAACGCACCAGACCCGCCCCACGCTTTGGCGTCGATGTCGTAGAACAGGTTGTCCGCAACTCTGACCCGCTGCGCCGGTCCGCTCGGAAAGTTCGTATCCTCTCCCGTGATGGAGATCCCGCCGCCCGCGTGCCGCACGACATTGCGACGGATCGTCACGTCTTCAACGACGGCCCACGGCGACTTGCCGTCCTGGTTGCGAGGTGTCAGCAGGATGGCGTAGCCCGACTGGGCGTCGCGCCAGACGTACTCCATCACGTTGCCCTCGACGAGGACACGGCGCGCGTTCTTGAGCTCGAAGATGTTCTTGACCTGCCATCCCTGCTTCCGCCACGCGACCGGTTTGGCAAGATGGTTTCGGCGAAACACCACGTCCGAGGGCACGAGCCCCTGGATGGCAGGGTCGGCGCCGCCCAGGAGGAAATTGTCGCCGGCGCCTTCCAGATAATTGTTCTCGATGGTGTAAGGGCCCGGTCCATTCCAGCCGGCAATCGCCTGCGAGTCCTGCCCGATCGCCTTGATGTCCGATATGTACGAATCGACGATCGTGGTCGAGGCGCTGTTGAGGGCAATCCCGCGCTTCTGCCCGCGCTCGGGATCCCCGTGGATGTAGCACCGATCGACCACCAGATCGTGCGGCACCGACGACAGGTCGTGCTGCGCCGTGCTCCCGTCGCCGAGCCGGATGATGTCGCCCGCGGTGGCGGCCGTCGGCAGGAACTCCAGCAGCTGGACGCGCCAGTGATGTGCGCCGGCCGCGGTCCGGAGGGCGGGGTCGGCATTCGGGGACCGGAGCTTGGCGAGCCGCTGACTCCGCGCCGGCAGGATGCGCTGCCCGGCCCGCGGGAAGGCACCCGATTCGTCGGCCGTCCTGAGGGTGACATACAGGTTGCCCTGTGTGACCGGCAGGACGAAATTGCCGGTGTAGGTCGCGCCGGCAGCCAGCGTCACGACGTCCCCGGGGCGGGCGCGATCGAGCGCCTGCTGCAGGTCCCCACCCGCGGGCACCGGGATGTTCGCGGCCCACGCCCACGTCGGCGCTATATAGAACAAGCAAAACAGGCTGGCCGCCCGGAGCAACCCCAACGCCCTCCGTGGCGGGAATCCCAACCGTCTCGGGCGCGACCTAAAGGAAGGGGCGGGCAAAGGAAGGGAGGCTTTGGAACTGACGCGACTCCCGTAATGGCTGAGCCGCATTGTGCGTGTAATCAACGTGTCACGAAAACTCGGGTCACGCCGCGCGACGGACCGCCGCCGCCAGTCCGATCAGCGCTGAGCCGACCAAGACCATTGCGGCCTCGTCACGCATCCCCGTGGCTGGGATGGCGACGCGCTGCACGGCCACCGGGGCCGCCGTGGTCTCGCGCGGCTCGGCTGCCGCGACCCGACCTGCCGCGGCGATAGATGCGACTGCGACGACCGCCAGAACTGCAAACATGATAACCACGAACTGCCTACGCATGACCCTGTGACCTCTGCTATCGTGCATCGAACTGCGCCGGCTGTTTACCCTGCGCGCCGCGATGCGATTCCACTCGTCGCGCTTTCACTTCTCAGCGCCGACACCCTCCCTGATACAAGTGACATGCCAGAGACGTTTCCTTCATAAACGATTGATTCTAAAACCCGATCTGGATCCATTTCACGTAACGTGGAATACTTTTGCTCAAGTTGGCGCATTTTCGAGCGCCCCAGCTGTTGAGGTACGTCTTTTGAATACACGTCGCATCCGAGTTGAGACTGTGTTACCTGTACTACCCATCGGCTGGGTCGCGGACCGGCCATAATTCCCGACAGGGAGATAGATGAAGAACCCTTACGTCGCCATTGTGGACGACGACTCGTCGTTTGCGAATTACCTGCGGACGTTCCTGTCGCTGCGCGGGTACGAGGCGCGTTGCTACACGCGCGGAGACGAACTCCTCGCGTCGATGAAGCAGACCGAAGCCCCCGATGTCATCCTTCTCGACGTCATGATGCCAGGACTGGACGGCCTGGCTACGCTCCGTGCGCTGAAGGCATCTCGCCCCGAAGCGCAGGTCATCATGCTGTCGGGTCGCAACCAGGCCTCCACCATTGTCGAGGCGGTCCGTCTCGGCGCCGCCGACTACGTCGTCAAGCCCGACGATCCGGAAGGGCTGGGAGAAATTGCGCTCGATGTCGCGATCAAGAACGCCATCGAGAAGAACCGCCTCGTCACCGAACTCCTCGATCTCCGCCAGCAGCTGAGCGACGACGAGGACCGCGCGGTCTGGGGCAACAGCGAGAAGATGCGCGGAATAGCGACCGTCATCGAACAGGTCGCCGACAGCGATGTGACCGTGCTCATCCGGGGGGAAAGCGGCGTCGGCAAGGAGCTGGTCTCGCGCGCCATCCATCAGCGCTCGACTCGCCGCAACCGCCCATTCGTCAAGGTCAATTGCGCGGCGCTGCCGGCTGAGCTGCTCGAGAGCGAGCTCTTCGGGCACGAGCGCGGGGCGTTCACCGGCGCAGCCACCACGCGTATCGGCAAGTTCGAGCAGGCGGACACCGGCACGCTGATGCTCGACGAAATCGGCGAGATGAAGCCCGCGCTGCAGGCGAAGCTGCTCCACGTCCTCCAGGACGCTGAATTCACCAAGCTTGGCAGCAACAAGCGCATCCAGGTCGACGTGCGCATCGTCGCCGCCACGAACCGCGATCTCGAAAAGATGCTGTTGAGCGGGGACTTCCGCGAAGACTTGTACTATCGGTTGAAGGTGATCGAGCTGACGGTGCCGTCCCTTCGGGAGCGTCCCGATGAAGTTCCGACGCTCACCGACTTCTTCGTGGCCCGCTACTCGCGCAAGTACAACCGGCCGCTGCGGCCCATTTCAGATGAGCTCCGGCGGCTGTTCCTCCAGTACGACTGGCCGGGTAACATCCGCGAGCTCGAGAACATGATCAAGCGGGTGGTGATCCTCCAGGACGAGCACCTGGTAGTCCGCGAGATCGAGCGCAACCTCCAGCGACATGCGGTCCAGGCGTCGGCGGTCGCGGCGGTTCCGGTGGCGGCTGCGCTCGGGATGGCGGTGCCCGCGGGCGTGGGCGCGATGGCCGGCGGCTTCGCACCGGTCGATCTCGACGCCGATGCTCCCGACGAGGCGGAGCCCCTCGAGGAAGGCAACGGATCGCTCGCGTCGGTCGCGAAGGCGGCATCGATGAAGGCCGAACGCGCCGCCATCGAACAGACACTGGGTCAGGTGCACTGGAATCGCCGGAAGGCCGCGCAGATTCTCGGCGTCAGCTACAAGACGCTCTTGAACAAGATCAAGGAATGCGGGATCAGCCGGGCCTGAGCGCGTTTCGAAGAGGGAATGATCGTCCGCGTTCTTTCCCTCTCTTCTTCCCTCCCATCTACCTACAGTAAGCACGGTTCTTCCACATTCGGCTGCCCACGTATAGCCGACCCCGGCCATAAGCTCTTGTAAAGCAGGGCTTTTTCCATAGAACGCGAAAGATTTTCTCTCGTGGCACTCCCCTTGCTGAACTGCACGCGTGCGCTTTTCCCCGTCGACGCGTCGTTTCTCCGGGAGCTGCCTACGATGACCGATCGCGACAAGGCGATGCGCAGCGACGGCGACGCGCGGAACGTGGAACGCCGTCACGGGCGGCCGACACGGGTCATCGGCGAGCTGCTCGGCACGAGCGACAAGATGCGCGAGGTGCACGACCTCATCGATCGCGTCGCCGATACGGACGTGACGGTCCTCATCCGCGGAGAGAGCGGGACCGGCAAAGAGCTCGTCGCGCGGGCCATTCACGCCAGCTCTCCGAGGAAGAATCGCACCTTCGTGAAGGTGAACTGCGCGGCCCTGCCGTCGGAGCTGCTCGAGTCCGAGCTGTTCGGATTCGAGCGCGGCGCGTTCACGGGCGCCATCCAGCAGAAGCCCGGCAAGTTCGAGTTCGCGCACGAAGGCACGATGTTCCTCGACGAAATCAGCGAGATGCATCCGCCGCTGCAGTCCAAGCTCCTGCAGGTCCTGCAGGATGGCGAGTTCGCCCGTCTCGGCGGGCGCGAGGATGTGCACGTCGATGTCCGGATCGTCGCGGCGACCAATCGCGACCTCGAAGTGGCGGTCGCCGACGGGCAGTTCCGGGAGGACCTCTTCTTCCGGTTGAACGTCGTCTGCATCACCTTGCCGCCGCTGCGCCAGCGGCGTGACGAGATTCCCGTCCTGACGGAGCGGTTCCTCGGGCAGTACGCTGAACACTACAACAAGCCGGCAATCACGCTCGCCGCCGAGACGATGCGGCTGTTCGGGGTGTACGAGTGGCCGGGCAACGTCCGGGAGCTCGAGAACCTGCTGAAACGGGCAGTCGTGCTCGGT
Organism: Acidobacteriota bacterium; assembly: GCA_031361295.1. Taxonomy (GTDB): domain Bacteria; phylum Acidobacteriota; class Vicinamibacteria; order Vicinamibacterales; family 2-12-FULL-66-21; genus JALZOC01. The sequence continues at coordinate 16,258 of JANMCN010000262.1, forward strand.
TCGGACGAGTCGATCCGGCGGGAACTGGCCGACGGAATCGCGGGGCGCACCTCCTTACCGGGCCCCATCCCCGCGTTGCATCCGCGCGCCGATGTCGAGCTCGCTGTCGCGCCCGCGGCCGCCGTGGCGATCGCGGAGAGCGTGCCGCTTCCGCCGACGCTCACGGGGTCGCTCAAGGACATCGCGCGGCACGCGGCTCGCGAAGCCGAGCGCGAGCTGATCTACCGCACGCTCCAGCAGACACGCTGGAACCGCCGAGAGGCGGCAGAGATCCTGGGCGTCAGCTACAAGGCGCTGCTGTACAAAATCAAGGAAGCGGAGCTCGACAAAGCATCGTGACTGCAGACTCCTACCTTGACGAGGACTTCCGTGTGCTGACCTCCGAAGCGTTCGACTTCGTGCTGAACAACGAGTTGAAGCGCGCCGTGCGGTCCCAGAACTTCCTGACGCTCGTGCACGTCGAGCCGACCGTGCGTGACGCCCAGGTCGCCGGCACCGGGGACCGCGACACGGCGGTCCGCGAAATCGCGCGTCTCATCAGCCGCGAGGTGCGGGAGACCGATCTGCTGGCGCATACGGGCCAGGGGCGGCTCTCGATTGTGCTCCTCGACGCCGACATGCCGAACTCGATGGGGGTCATCGAACGCCTGATGTCCCGCCTCGACCACTACGAATTCACACAGCCGCTCGCCATCGAGGTGGGCGCCGCCTGTTGCCCGACGCACGGCGCCGACGTGGACTCCTTGCGCCGCGCCGCCGAATCCCGACCGGTTCACCCGCGCCGCGACACCCGCGGCAACGCCTCGAACGCTTAACGAAGGTGAGTGTGATGAAGATTCGAACCACTGCCCCGCTCTCTATCGCGATTCTGCTGAGCATGGCGATCGCCGGTGCGGCACAGACATCGCGGCCCGCGGCGCCGACCCGACGGACGGGGGACGCGCAGGCCCCGGGCACCGTACGTCCCACGCCTGTGACCCCGCAGCCGGCCGCGGTGCCGCCGCCAGCCGAGACCGCGGCGCCGTCCACGACCGCGACGGCTGCGCCGAACGCCGCGACGGCCCTGCCGTCCGGCACCGGACGGGCCGACAGCCGGACCGCGAATACGTCGCCGGATTACCGGCTCGTGCCGGGCGACAAGCTCCGCATCGAGGTGTACCGTGACGCGCAGCTTTCGCAGTCGCTCCAGGTGAGACCCGACGGGAAGATCACGCTGCCCCTCATCGGCGACGTGGCGGCCGAGGGCCGCACCTCCACCGAGCTTCGCGACGCGCTCGTGACGTCGCTCAAGGAATACAACACGAACCCGGTCGTCACCGTCATCGTCGTGGAGACGGTTCCGCCGGTTTTTTACGTGATGGGAGAGGTCAACTCCCCCGGCACGTTCCCGATCAAAGGGCAGGTCTCGGCGGTTCAGGCGCTCGCGATGGCGGGAGGGTTCAAGGACTTCGCCAAGACGAAAAACATCAAGATCCTCCGCAAGGGCGCGGGCGGTACGCCGCAGAACGTGACGTTCAACTACAAGGAAGCCGCCGAGGGCCGCGGGGCCGCGGTGTTCATGCAGCCGGGCGACACGATCATCGTTCCCTGACATCACGAATTAGAGGCACGAACATGAAGATCCATCCGAATCGCCTGTGCGCCGTCCTCCTGGCCCTCGCCGCGGTGGCGGCCGCGGCCCCGGCCGGCGCGCAGGACCAGTCGGAGCTCTCGACCGGGCGCACACCGGGGTGGAGCTTCACGCCCGGCGTGAGTTTCGGCGCCGTGTTCGATTCGAACGTGGCGCTGGCGGCGGTCTCTCCGACCCGGCGGCAGGCGCAGTCGGACCGGTTGATCCTCGCCGAGCCCTTCGCCCAGCTGGATTTCGTGTCCAAGCGGACTGAGATCACGACGGGCTATCAGGGGTACGTGCGCCGCTACATGGACTTCAACCAGCTGAACGGATTCGATCAGCATGGCCACGGATCGCTCCGCCGCCTGGTGTCCAAACGCGTGACGATGGTGCTGAGCGACGACTACGCGCGCGTCCCCACGACCGACGAGCTCGAGGTCAACGGCGTGCCGTTCTCGCGCACGGGCGCGAAGCGCAACGCCCTGGCCGGCCAGGTGACCGCGCGGCTCACCAAGTTCACCGACCTGTCGGTGAAGTACGACAACACATGGGTCCGCTTCGATCGCACGGCCTCGCTGCTCACCGGCGGATCGGTGAACGGCCTGACGACGGGACTGAGCCGACGTATCCGTGAACGCATCGCGGTGGGGGGCGAGTACGCGATCCGCTATGCGGATCTGAACGAGGGGACCCGGCAGCTCACCTTTCAGGACGTCGGCGCGACAGCCCAGCTCGGGTTGAACGCCCGCACGCACGCCTCGTTCGGGGCCGGGTACTCCTTCCTCAACGATCAGACGCGCCATGAGTCCCGCACAGGACCGTACGTGCGGGCGGAGCTCACGCATGGCACGGAGCACGCGACGTTCGGAGCGGGGTTCGAGCGGATATTCGTGCCGTCGTTCGGATTCGGCGGCTCGAGCCAGAGCCAGCAGCTCCGCGGGTTCGTCCACATGCCGCTCGATCGCAACCGCATGTATGTGCAGGGCTCCGCGTCGTGGCGCCGGACGAACCCGTTCGTCGTGAACGAGCTGCCGCTCGACACGACGCTCCTGCGCTCGACGCTGGGTTATTCCGCGACCCGCTTCCTGCGCGTCGAGACGTTCTACGCGTTTACGCGCCAGGACACGCGAATCGCCGGCGGCAAAGTGAACCGGTCGCGTGCCGGCGCGCAGGTCGTCATCTCCCAACCCATGAGGATCCAGTGATGGAAGAACGTGCATTTCACCCGCTCGATTACCTGTCGGTCGTCAGCCGGCGCAAGTGGTGGCTGATCGGGCCGCTTGCGCTGGGTGTGGTCGCCGGCCTGCTGCTCGCCCTCCTCTGGCCGAAGGAATACATCTCGCAGGCGAAGATCGGGATCGCCGCCCCGACGCTGTCGCCGGAGCTGTTGCGCGGCGTCAGCTCGCTCGACAAGGAAGAGCGGCAGCGCGCGATCTCCCAGCAGCTCCTCAGCCGCCAGGTGCTCGAGCGCGTCGCGCGGGAAGAAAAACTGGATCCGAGCAAGCCGGTGGAGGATGTCGCGGGCTGGCTGCGGAGCCGAGTGGTGGTGCAGGTCGATCAGCCGATTGGCCGGATGGAGAACAAGAACGGCCTCGACAGCTTCGACCTCGGCTACGTCGACTCGCAGGCCGATCGCGCCCAGCGCATCACGAACCGGCTGGCGTATGTGTTCGTCGAGGAGAACTCGAAGACACGCACGAACCGTGCGGAGAACACGTCGGAAGTTCTCGGCCAGCAGCTGCAGGCAAGCCTCGAGCGCCTGACGCAGCTCGAAGGGCAGCTGCGTGCGAAGAAGGAGGCCAACATGGGCCGCCTTCCCACGCAGGTCAACGCCAACACCGAGATGGTGCGTGGGCTGCGGCAGTCGCTCGACTCGTACTCGCTGCAGCTGAGGACGGAAGAGGATCGACTGAGCCAGATCGAGTCCCAGCTCGACGAGATGCGGCGGGGCACCGGCTCGGCGATCATGACGTCGTCGGCGGCGTCGGCCGTCCACAGCGCGCAGGCCCGCAAGGCCACGCTCCAGCAGGAGCTCGCCCAGGCGCGCGCGCTCGGCTATACCGACAAGCACCCGGAAATCGACCGGCTGAAAGCCGAAATCGCGCAGGCGGACGCTGAACTGGCCGCGACGAAACAGGCGCCGGGGACGGTCAACAGCGACCTGCTGCTGGCGGACCCGGTCTACAAGCAGCGCATGGCCGACCGCGACGCCGCGCGGCTCCGGATCAACACCCTTCGCGCACAGTCCGCGCAGGCGACCCGCCAGATCGCGGACTACCAGAGCCGAGTCGAAGCCGCGCCGATGGTCGAAGAGAACCTCGCGTCCATCACGCGCGACGTCGACCTGGAACGCGCGCGCTACACCGACCTGAAGAACACCTACGACAAGGCGCGCAGCGCCGAGGATCTCGCGCGCAAGCAGGGAGGCGAGCGCTTCAGCGTGCTCTACCCCGCGTCGCCCGGGATGCCGGCCTCGCCGTCGCAGCAGGTCAAGCTGCTGCTCATCCCCATCATGCTCGGCTTCGTGCTCGGCGCCATGATGGCCGTCGGACGCGAATTCATGGACCGGTCGGTGCACGACGCGCGCGCGCTGCAGAGCGAGTTCGAGGTGCCCGTCCTGGGTGAGATTCCGAAGATTCACGGTGCCGCGTAGGCCCTCAGCACACAAGAGGATTCCATGAGCCGCATTCAAGACATTCTGAGCAAGGCCGAGCGCGACGGCACCACCCGGCGCACGCGTGGCCTGTCCGACGAGGGAGTGATGTCGCCGCCCGTCGCGGTCGCGCCCAGGCTGCCGCAGCCCGCGTACGAGCCCGCGGCGCCGGCCGTGCACAGCTGGACGCCGGCGGCCACCGCCGCCGCCATCGAGCCGGAAACGTCGGTGACGACCGCGACGCTCGATCCCCATCTTGTGGCGGCGCTCGCGCCGCAGTCGCTCGCCGCCGAGCAGTACCGATCGCTGCGGACTCGCATCAAGCGCGCGGAGAACGGCCGTGCCCTGCGCACGATCGTCATCACGAGCCCGAACAAGGGCGACGGCAAGAGCCTGACGGCCGCGAACCTGGCGCTCACGATGGCCCAGGAGTTCCAGCAGCGCGTGCTGCTCATCGACGGGGACCTCCGCCGTCCGGCCGTGCACACGCTCTTCGGCATTCCCGAGGGCCCGGGGCTCACGGACGTGCTCATGGGCGGCGCGGAGCTGAATCAGGCGCTGGTCAACGTCGAGAACCATCACCTCACGCTGCTGCCCGCCGGGGCCATTCCGAGCCACCCGGCCGAACTGCTCGGGTCCGCCTCCATGCGCCGCGTCCTCGACACGCTGCGCACCCGGTTCGACCGGATCCTGATCGACATGCCGCCGGTCGCGCCGCTCGCTGACCTGCACATCGTCGCGCCCATGGCGGACGGCCTGCTCATGATCATCCGCGCCGGGGTCACGCCGAGACCGGCCATCGAACGTGCGCTCGCGGGGCTCGACACGGCGAAAGTGCTCGGCCTCGTGCTCAATGAATCAGGCGGCAACGTCGCCGATACGACGACGTACCACGATTACGGGTACGTCGCCGGGTAACCGCCGGGACCTCTGGACCAGGGCCATGCAGCTGTTCAACCGCTACGTCTCGACGCGCAGCCTCACCGTGTTCGGGGGCGAGCTCCTGCTGATCTTCGGATCGGTGGCGCTGGCCGCCCGGGTGCAGGGCACGTCCGACGTGGCGGCCAATTTCTGGAAGATCGGCCTGGTCACGGTCGTCTGCCAGCTGTGCCTCTATTACAACGATTTCTACGACCTGACGCTGGTCCACTCCAGGCGCGAGCTCGTGGTGCGGTTGCTGCAGGCCGTCGGCGCGGCGTCGATCGTCCTGGCGGCGCTGTATGTCGTGATGCCGTCGCTCATGATCGGCGACGGCATCTTCGTGTCCGCGCTCTTCGTCTTCGTCGTCGGGATCCTCGGCTGGCGGCTGCTCTTCACCCACCTCACCGGCTCGCTGCGCATGCAGGAGCGGATTCTCGTGGTCGGCACGGGGGAAACCGCGCGCAAGGTCGTGCGGCAGATCCTGGCGCAGCGCGAGTTCGCCTACCGCGTCATCGGCTTCATCGACGACGACGCGGCGCGGATCGGCGAACGCATCGTGAACCCCGGAATCATCGGCACGCCGGCCGACATCGCCACGCTCATCGCGAAACACCAGATCGACCGCATCATCGTCGGTCTCGCCGACCGCCGCGGCAAGCTGCCGGTCGAGGAACTGCTCCGCGCGAAGATGGCGGGCATCCGGGTGGAAGACGCCACCACGACCTATGAGCGCGTCACCGGCAAGATCCTGATCGACGATCTGCGTCCGAGCTGGCTGATCTTCTCGGACGGATTCCGGGTCTCGCGCCTGGTCCGCTGGATCAAGCGCAGCATCGATCTCGTCTTCTCGCTGGCGCTCGCGGTCGCCGCCTTCCCGGTCATGGTCCTGACCGCCATCGCGATCGCGGTCGAATCGGGACGCCCGGTGCTCTATTGCCAGGAGCGGGTCGGCGAGAACGGCAAGAGCTTCACGCTCTGCAAGTTCAGGTCGATGCGCGTCGATGCCGAGAAGGGGGGCACTCCGATGTGGGCGACGGCCGGCGATACGCGGGTGACCCGTGTCGGGCGCTTCATTCGAAAGACGCGCCTGGACGAACTGCCGCAGCTCTGGAACGTGCTGCGTGGCGACATGAGCTTCGTCGGGCCCCGGCCGGAGCGCCCGTATTTCGTGTCGGAGCTCGCCAAGGACATCCCTTTCTACCAGCAGCGCCATGCCGTGAAGCCCGGGCTCACCGGGTGGGCGCAGGTGAAGTACCGCTACGGTTCGTCGCTCGAAGACGCCATGGAGAAGCTGAGATACGACTTGTACTACATCAAGCACCTGTCGATATTTTTCGACCTCACGATCGTGTTCGACACCGTGAAGGTGGTCCTGTTCCGCAAGGGGGCCGAGTGAGCGCTCCAGCGGCGGGCGACGCGGTTCCCGGGTCGGACGGCGCAGGTACCTGGGCGCCCGGCCGCGAGCGGCAGCTCGTGACCGTGGCGCGGAACGTCTCGACCCGCTATCTCGCCATCATTGCGGAGACGGTCATCGGTCTCCTGATGCTCCCCTTCAACCTGTCGCACCTGGGCACCGCCGAGTACGGCCTGTGGGTGCTCCTCGGATCGATCACCGTGCACTTCTCGGTGCTCGATCTCGGGTACGGCGGCGCGCTGGTCAAGTTCATGGCGCAGTACCGCGCCCATCGCGACGCGCGCGCCATCAACGAGATCGCCAGCACCCTCTTTTTCGTGTTCTCCGCGATCGGCCTGGTGGCCTATGGGGTGGCGGTGATCGTCGCCTTCAACCTGGGCCATGTCTTCAAGATCACGCCGGAGCAGGCGCAGACCGGCAAGTGGATCCTGATGATTATCGCGATCCATATCTCGCTGAACTTCCCCTTCAGCGTCTTCGGGGGGATCATCTCCGGCTTTCAGCGGTACGACGCGAACAACATGGTGGCGATCGCGAGCAGCATCGCGGTCGCGGCGGTCAACGCCGCGGTGCTCCTGGCCGGTTACGGCATCGTCGCGCTGGTCGCGGCGACAACGTGCGTCCGCATCATCGCGTATCTCATCTACCGGAGTAACGCCTATCGCATCTTCCCCGAGCTCCAGATCCGGATGTCGCTGTTCCGGCGCAGCCGGCTGCGCGAAGTGACGGGCTTCAGCATCTACTCGTCCATCATCGACTGGGCGAACAAGCTCAATTACCAGCTCGACGAACTGGTGATTGGCGCGTTCATCGGGAGTTCGGCCGTGGCAGTCTGGGCGCCAGCGGAACGCATCATCACCGGGACGCAGCGCCTCACGAACCAGTTGAACGGCGTGCTCTTCCCCGTGATCGTCGACAGCGACGCGTCGCAGCAGAAGCTGCGGCTCCAGCAGATCCTGCTGCAGGGGACCCGGCTCTCGCTCGTCATGGTCGTGCCGATTGCGGCGGCGCTCATCCTGCTCGCGGATCCGCTGATCCACGCATGGCTCGGTCCCAAGAAGGCGCCGGCGATGGCGGGGGCCGTCCCGGTCATCCAGATCCTGGCGGTCGCCGTCGCGATCCGGGTCGGCAACGCCACCGGGAACACGATCCTCAAAGGGGCCGGCGAACATCGCATGCTGGCCTTCGTCAATCTCGCGACCGGGCTGGCGAATCTGGCGATGAGCGTCCTGCTGATCCATCGCTACGGGCTCGTCGGGGTCGCCGTCGGGACGCTCATTCCCATCGCCTTCACGGCCTTCTTCGTCCTCTACCCGGCGTCCTGTCGTCGCGTCGGTCTCTCGGTCACTGACGCGCTGACCCAGGCGGTCCTGCCTGCGGTCTGGCCGGCATTCGTCGTCGGCATGGCCCTGGCGGGCACCCGGCTCATCTCTTCCGGCACGCTTCTGGCTGTAGTGCTGCAGGCGGCGGGCGGGGGCCTCCTGTATCTGGGCCTGTTCTACGCGGTTGCGATAGGGCGGCACGATCGGGCGCTTTACAGCTCCAAGGCCATGGAACTCATCGGACGGCGACGGCTCGCGTCCGCGGTTTGACAGGACGGACCGGGGCCGGACGAAAACATCGTGGAGAGATGCACATGCGTGGAGTGATTCTGGCGGCCGGGCGAGGCTCACGGCTGAACGGCGCGACGAGCGACTCGCCAAAGTGCCTGGTCGAGGCGGGCGGGCTCACACTCGTGGAACGGCAGATCCGCGCGCTGCGTCGAGCCGGGATTGACGACATCACGGTCGTGGTGGGATGCCAGGCCGACCGTGTGCGCCGCGCCTGTGGGCACGGCGTTACCTATGTTGAGAACTCCCAGTATGCCCGGACCAACAGCATGTACTCGCTCTGGATGGCACGACCTCTGCTGTATGAGGGGTTCGTGGTCCTGAATTGTGACGTTCTCTTCCACCCGGTCCTCTTGGACGACCTTCTCACGGCACATCACGGTAATGCGCTGCTCCTCGCGTATCGCGAGGCCGACCAGCCGCCCTTTGGTGATGAAGAGATGAAGGTCAAGGTCCGGTGCGGCCGGGTGACGGACATGTCCAAGACAATGGACCCGGCGGAGGCGGACGGCGAGAACCTGGGGATCGTGAAGTTCGGTCCCGAGGGCGCCGCCGCCCTCGTCGATATCATGGACCGCCTCATCGATGCGGGTGGCGTTCGCGACTGGGCGCCACGCGCGTTCGCGGAATTCGCCAGGACCTACCCGCTGCACGCCATCGGCACCAGGGGCCTGCCCTGGATCGAGATCGATTTCCCCGAGGACTACCTGCGCGCCGTGCGCGAGGTGCTGCCGCTCATCGACGCCGACCCCGCCGCGCACCTCCGTCGCGCCTGGGACGGCCGCACCGAACGACGCGCGGGGCTCTCGGCGCCCCGCCAGAGCGATCCCGCGGTCTTTGCCGACGCGTCATGAGGCCGACTGTGGTGACCGCCCGGCCGACGGCGGAACCCGGATACCGCAACCCGGAACTGGGCACCAGGGCCGCCGCGCCCCCGCGGATCGTGGCGCTTGGCGGCGGGACCGGGCTGCCGAATCTCCTGCGCGGCCTCCGTCCCCTGCTCTACGGCGAGGACGAGCGCACCCGTGAACAGGCGCCGCGCGACCGCCTGGTCGCGATCGTGGCGACGTCGGACGACGGGGGCAGCTCCGGGAAGCTGCGGGCGGCGTTCAACATCATTCCGCCCGGCGACATCCGGAATTGCCTGGCGGCGCTCTCCGACAATCACGCGCTCATCGCCGACATCTTCCAGTACCGCTTCGGCGCCGGCGAGGGCCTCAGCGGGCACACGCTCGGGAATCTCGTCCTGACCGCGCTGGCCGACGTGATGAACGATTTTCCGCGCGCAGTCGAAATCGCCGCCCGCGTCGTCGGGGCCCACGGGACCGTGCTGCCCGCAACGAGCGAAGTCGTGACGCTCGTCGCGGAGTTCGAGGATGGCCGGGTGCTCTCGGGCGAGTCCGCGATCGCGGCGGCCGGCGGGCGGATCGCCCGCGTCTCGCTGATTCCGGAGCGCCCGCGGTTCCTTCCCGAAACCTGCGACGTGATCGCGCGGGCCGACATCATCGTCGCGGGCCCGGGCAGCCTGTTCACGAGTATTCTCCCGCCGCTGCTGGTCCCGCAGGTGGCCGCCGCCATCCGCCGCTCCGACGCGGTGCGGGTGCTCGTCGCCAACCTGATGACCGAGCCCGGCGAGACCGACGATTACAGCGTGCTGGAGCACGTGCTCACCATCGAGCGGCACCTCGAGGCGCAGCTGTTCGACTATGTGATTTACAACACGAGCCCTGTGCCGGAGCACCTCGACGCGGCGTACGCGGCGAAGCGTTCGCGCCCCATCGTGACGGGCACCTTCGAGCTCAACGCGCTGGAGAAGCTGGGCGTGCAGCCGGTTGGCGTACCGCTGGTCTCGGAACACCCGGCAGGAAAGATCCGCCACCACCCGGAACGCCTTGGCGCGGCGATCACGGCGCTCGGACAACGGAAGCTCAGCGCCTGGCGCGGCAGAGCGGAGGCGGGAGGCCTCTGACATGTACGAACGATTTTACGGACTGCGGGAACGCCCCTTTGCGCTGAGCCCCGATCCCGACTACCTCTATCCGAGCCGGGTGCACCGGGAGGCGCTCGACTATCTCCGCTACGGCCTCGAGAGCCACGCCGGATTCGTCGTCATCACCGGCGAGATCGGCTCCGGCAAGACGACGCTGCTCCAGACGCTGCTGCGCGGCCTCGACTCGCAGACGACCGTTGGCCGGATCGTGAACACGATGCTCGAGCCGCGCGAGTTGCTCGAGACCATCATGATCGACTTCGGGCTGGACCCGGCCGGCCACAGCAAGCCGATCATGCTCCGTGATCTGGCCCAGTACCTCGTGGATCAGCGCCTGGCCGGCCGGTTGATCCTCCTCGTCATCGACGAGGCGCAGAACCTGGGCCTGGCGGCGCTCGAGGAACTGCGGATGCTCTCCAACCTCGAGACGGAGAAGTCGAAGCTGCTTCAGATCGTCCTGGTCGGACAGCCGAACCTGCGCGACAAGCTCGCGGCGCCCGAACTGGAACAGCTGCGGCAGCGGATCACGGTCAGCTACCATCTGAGCCCGCTCGATGCGGAAGAAACGGCGAAATACATCAACCACCGGCTGCGCCGGGCGGCGACGGGGGCCCCTCTGGAGTTCCCGCGCGAGGTGACGGATGTCGTCCACAGCCGCAGCCGCGGGGTCCCCCGGATCATCAACGTAATTTGTGACGCCACGCTGGTTTTCGGCTACGCTGAAGAGCGTCGCCAGATCGATTCGGCGCTCATGGCGGACGTCCTGGTCGAACTCGAAGCGACGGGCGTGCTCCCGACTGTGCGGGCCGTCGCGGACGCGGCGCTTCCCGCCCCGGGCATGTCCCCCGCGGTCGTGAACGCGCCGACGCTGACGCCTGTCGCCCCGGCGATTCTGCCGCAGTCCGCGGTGGCGTTGGCGCCGCCGGAGTCCGTCGGCGCCTCGTACGCCGCGGCGCGCGTGATGCTCGACGAAGCCCGGGCACGGGCCGCGCAGCTCGATCAGCGCGAGCAGATGCTGCGCCAGCGCGAGCGCGAACTCGGAGAACAGCGACGGGTGCTGGCCGAGGAGTACCGGCTGCTGCGGACGCAGCGCCCCGCCGCGCCGTCCGCGGGCGCGCCGGGGGCGGCATTTGCACCGCTCGGGGCCGGCGCTCCGCGCCGGGTCGACAGCGCGCGCTTCACGACGGTGCGGCACGAAACGGCGTGGGCACGAATCAAGCGCCTGATGCTCGGCAGCACCAGTTCAGCGCTCGAAGAGAACTAGGCCGCACGTTCGATCGGGAACGATTCACACCGAGGAGCCATTTGATGTCCGCGCTCGCTGCCGCCCTGTTGAAGAAGATTGAGTCTCGCACTGCCCGCACGGGCGTCGTCGGCCTCGGCTATGTCGGACTGCCACTCGCCGTCGAGCTTGCCCGCTCCGGTTTCCACGCGACCGGCATCGATCTCGACGAACGCAAGATCAGCGCGATCAGGGACGGCCGCTCGTACATTCCCGACGTGACGACCGCCGACGTCACGGCGTTCACCAAGGCCGGCAAACTGGACGCAACGACGGATTTCTCCATCGTCAGGGATCTCGACACCATCAACATCTGCGTGCCGACGCCGCTCCGGAAGACGAAGGACCCGGACATGTCCTACATCGTCTCGGCCGTCGAGGCGATCGCGAAGCACCTGCACAAGGGCATGCTGATCGTGCTCGAGTCCACCACATATCCGGGAACGACCGATGAAGTCGTGCAGCCGATCCTCGAAGCGACGGGGCTCAAGGCGGGGATCGACTTCTTCATCGCGTTCTCGCCGGAGCGCGTGGATCCGGGCAATCCGAACTTCCAGACCCACAACGTGCCCAAGGTGGTCGGCGGCCTCACCCCGGACTGCGCCAAGCTCGCCGGCGCGCTGTACGGGTGCGCGATCGAAACGATCGTGCCGGTGAGCTCGACGCGTGTCGCGGAGATGGTCAAGCTCCTCGAGAACACGTTCCGCGCGGTGAACATCGGCCTCGTCAACGAGCTGGCGCTGATGTGCGACAAGATGAACATCGACGTCTGGGAGGTCGTGGACGCCGCGAAGACCAAGCCTTTCGGATTCATGGCGTTCTATCCGGGCCCGGGGCTCGGGGGGCATTGCATTCCGATCGACCCCTTCTATCTTTCATGGAAAGCCAAGCAGACGGGGTTCGATCCGCGCTTCATCGAGCTCGCGGGACATATCAACGCCGGCATGCCGCATTACGTCGTGGACAAGGTCGGCGAGGCGCTCAACACGAAGCGGAAGTCGATCAACGGATCGAAGGTGCTCGTCGCGGGCATCGCCTACAAGCGCGATATCGACGACATGCGGGAGTCGCCGGCGCTGGACGTGATGGGGCTGCTCCACGGAAAGGGGGCGATCGTGTCCTACGCGGACCCGTACGTGCCAGAACTGCATGGACGTGAGTGGTCAGGCCGCTACGACGTGAAGGCGGTAGACCTCACGCGGGGGTCGATCGCGCAGTACGACTGCGTCGTCATCGTCACGGATCACAAGGCGTTCGACTACGACGCGATCGTCGCCGAGGCCGACATCGTCGTCGACACCCGGAACGCCATCAAGCAGCGGCACGCGCACGTGTTCAGGCTGGGTGCACCCCACCCGGAGGGCGAAAAGCAGACCGCGTTCACGGCATAGCGCGATGGCCGGCGCATTGCACTCTGCCGGTCCATGGATATGGCCGGGGTGTTCTGGGCATCGACCTTCGTAATCCTTTACATATACCTGGGCTATCCTCTGCTGCTTGCCGCCTGGGCGCGGCTGCTGCCCCACCCTGTCCGTAAAGCTCCCCTCGACGCAGTCCGGCGATGGCCCTCCATCTCCATCGTCGTCGCCGCACGGAACGAGGCGGCGCGCCTCCCCGCACGCGTCGCCAACCTGCTCGATCTGAACTACCCGGGAGCGCGCGAGGTCATCGTCGTGTCCGACGGTTCGACGGACGGAACACGCGAGGCGTTGCGCGAGTTCGAGAGCGCCGGGGGCGCAGCGGCGCTGAGGGTGCTCGATGTCCCGGCGGGGGGGAAACCGCTCGCGTTGAATGCCGGCGTGCATGCAGCCACCGGCGACATCCTCATCTTCGCCGACGCCCGGCAGCGCTTCTCGCCCGATACCCTCGTCGAACTCGTCGCCAACTTCGCGGACCCCGCCGTGGGCGGCGTCACGGGAGAGCTGATCCTCGACTGCGAGAGCACCCCCGCCGCCGGCTCGAGCATAGGTGACGGGGTAGGCCTCTACTGGACGTACGAGAAATGGCTTCGGCGGAACGAGAGCACTGTCTGGTCCACGCTCGGCGCGACGGGCGCCATCTACGCGCTGCGTCGCGCCCTTTGGCGTCCCTTGCCTGCCGGGACACTGCTGGACGACGTGCTCGCCCCGATGAGGGCGGTCCTGGCCGGGCACCGCATCGTGTTCGAGGAGAAGGCTGTGGCGTTCGACAAGGCGGCGCCGGATGCGCGGGCCGAGAGCCGGCGCAAGACCCGGACACTTGCGGGCAACTACCAGATTCTGCGTCAGGAATGGCGCCTGCTCATCCCCGTCGTGAATCCGGTGTGGCTGCAGTACATGTCGCACAAGGTGGGCCGACTGGTCGTTCCATGGGCGCTGCTGCTGGCTTTCGGGTCCAGCGCCGTCCTCGCACGGTCGAGGTGGCTGTATACCGCGGCACTAACTGTGCAGGTGGGATTCTACGGACTAGCTGCAGCCGGCGCGTGGGCCGAACTGCGAGGACGGGCCCGCTCGGGAGAGTTCGAAGGGATGGCGGTTCAGCTCGAAAAGGGAGCGCGGTAAATGGCTCAGGTGCAGAGGCTTGCCAGGGTCGCATTCACATTTGTGATGATGAACTATGCCGCCGTGGCGGGTCTGGTCGCATTGGTGCGCGGCCGGAATGTGTGGAAATGAGTTCCGGTTTTAGGAAACTCGGACTGTCACTACCCGGGTCGAGACACTGATGAGCGAGCGGCTGGCGTTTGGATATGGCACTTCCGGCCACAATGGTGGCACCCCGGCGCGCAGTTCGGCCGCCGAAGAGGCCCCACTGCTCCAGACGGAACAGGCGGGGATCGCCCGCCCCTCTGCTGAAGGCCGCAGCAGGAGTCTGCACCGTCGCGATCGGCCTGATGCCGCGTTCATCGGGCTGATGATCTTTACCGCGCTGTTGTTCTTCCGTCCCCAGGATCAGATTCCCGCACTCAACTCGCTGCACCTGGCGGAACTGTCCGCAATCGCGGCGCTGGGGGCGATGGTGGCGGGCCGGGTGGGCCGCGGCCTGACGCTGAGCCGCGTCACCCCGGAGCTTTCCGGTGTCGTGCTGATGGGCGCCCTCATCCTCCTCATGGCACCGTTCTCGATCTGGCCGGGCGGATCGATTGCGACCTTCACCGAGGTGTACTCCAAGATCATCCTGATCTTCATCCTGATCCTGAACACCCTCACCTCCCGGAAGCGGCTCGAGCAGTTCGTCTGGCTGATCGTGGTGGCGTCGGGGTACATCGCACTCCGCGCCGTCGCGGACGCGGCGCGCGGGATCAATCTCGTCGAGAACGGGCGTGTGCAGGGTGCCGTCGGCGGCATGTTCAAGAATCCGAACGACCTCGCGCTGAACATGGTGGCGGTGTTGCCGCTTGCCGCGTCGCTGGCCCTGCGATCCGTCAGTCTCATTCGCCGCGCTGGCGCGTCACTGTGTGGGCTGCTGATGGTCGGGGCGGTCATCGGATCCCAGTCGCGCAGCGGCACGATAGGGCTCCTGGTCATGGCGTGCATCCTGGGCGTCCAGCTGGTGCGCCGAACCCCTGCGATCGCGTTCGCCGGGGTCCTCGCACTCCTGCTCGCGCTGCCGCTCGTCCCTGGCGGGTACTGGCACCGGCTCTCCAGCATCGCCGACGAGAGCCAGGACGACACGGGGTCGCGCGAGGCCAGGCAGACGCTGCTCAAGGAATCGTTCACGGCCTTTCTGCAGCATCCCCTCACAGGGGTCGGAGCCGGCCAGTTCAAAAACTACGACCCTGAGCACAGGGAGCAGCCGTGGCGAGAGAGCCACGACATCGTGCTGCAGGTCGCGGCGGAGCTCGGGATCGCGGGGCTCGCCACGCTGTTCTTCCTGATCGGCCGCGCGGGCATGGCCGGGTTCCAGGTGCAGCGCCTTCTCCGACGGGCGCGCGGCGTCGGGCTCCGGGGACGCCGCAGTGCTGGCACCGATCCTGCCGTGGTGACCGCCGAGGACGCCGAGTGGTTTCAGTCGCACTCCGCTGCCATGACGGCGGCGCTCGCCGGATGGTTCTTCTGCGCGCTCTTCGCGTCCGTCGCCTACAACTGGACCTTCTACTACCTGCTGGCCCTGGCGACGGCGCCGCGCGAAATCCTCATCGATCGGCTCGCCGCGCGGAAGCGCGTCCAGACCTCACAGCCAGCGGTGGCGCTGCAGGAGGCACGCGCATGACGCGGTTGATCGGCTCGGCCCTGAGCGGCGTCCAGAAAGTCGATACGCTCCTGAGCCGTCGCTCCGGCCGCCGGCGGATCCTGGTGGACGGTCGCACCCCGGTGAATTACACGATGGTCGCGCCGGTCGTCCGCGCGATGCGCGCGGACCCACGCGTCGAGTTCTACTTCACCGCCAGCGAGGAGCCGGAGAGGCTGGCCGAGATCTACCGCGAAGCGCCCGACGTGCGCACGATCGACCCCCGTCGCGCCGCCCTGATGAAGTTCGATGCATATGTGGCGTCGGACTTCATGTGGGCGTCGCTGCCGCGAGGGACCCGCCGCGTCCAGGTGTTCCACGGGGTAGGCGGCAAGTACGGGTTCGACGTGCCGGACACGTCCATGCGCGACTGGGACCGGCTGTTCTTCGTGAACGAACGACGGCTGCGGAACTTCATCGCGGCCGGCGCCATCGAGCCCGACAGTCCGGCGATCCGGCTGGTCGGCATGCCGAAGGCGGATTGCCTCGTCGACGGCACGTTCGATCGCGAGACCGTGCTGCTCTCGCTCGGGCTCGATTCCGTCCGCCCGACGGTCCTGTATGCCCCGACTTGGTCCCCCGCGTCGTCCCTGAACGCGATGGGGGTCGATCTCGTCACGCGCCTTCTCCGGCTCCCCATCAACGTGATCGTCAAGCTGCACGACCGGTCGCGGGATCTTCGAGAGCGGTATTCCGGCGGCGTGGACTGGGTCGCGCGGCTCGAGCCGGTGATGATTCCCGGCCGCGGCGTGATGGCCCCGGGCCCCGACATTTCGCCGTACCTGGTGGCCGCCGACCTGATGATCACGGATCACAGTTCCGCGGGGTTCGAGTTCCTCCTGCGGGACAAGCCGATCGTGCGCATTCACCGGCCCGCGCTCATCGAGCTCGCGAACATCCACAGGGACTACGTCAACCTGCTCGCCTCGGTGTCGGAGTCGGTCGAACGGGTCGAGGACGCCGTCGACGCCGTCATCCGCGGCCTGGCCGACCCGGCTGTGCGCAGCCATGAGCGGGCGGCGACGGCGCGCGACCTGTTCCATGCGCCAGGTGGCGCAACCGGGCGATCGGTCAACGCGCTCTACGACGTCATCGAGCTCGAGCCGACCGTCAACGTCAGCCTCAGGGCGTCCGAACAATGCCAGCCGTCAGCGTAATCATGCCGGCGTACAACGTCGCGCCGTACATCGCCGAGGCGATTGAGTCGGTCCTCAACCAAACCTCCGACGACCTGGAACTGCTGGTGGTCGACGACGGCGCCACGGATGGGACCGGAGCCATCGCGGAACGGTATGCGTCGAGCGACCCGCGCGTCCGCGTCATCCGCCAGGCGAATGCCGGGATCTCCGCGGCGCGGAACCATGCCATGCGGGTCGCGACGGGCCCGGTCATTGCGATCCTCGACAGCGACGATGCGTGGGATCCGACCTACCTCGAACGACAGCTGTCGATTCTGCGCGACCGGCCGGACGTGGACATCGTGACTGGCAACGCGCGGTTTCTCGGGAGCAGCCTCGATGGCCGCCCGGCGCGACCCTGGCCCGACACCCGTCCCGCACCGACACTCGCGGACATCCTGGCTGATGAGACCGCGGTGTTCATCATGTCGATCTTCCGCCGCCGCGTGTACGAAACCATCGGTCCGTTCGACGAGAGCCTGCGCACCAACGAGGACTACGATTTCTGGCTCCGCGCGGCGTGTGCCGGGTTCGTCTTCCATCGGAACGACACGCCTCTTGGCCGCTACCGCCGCCGCGACAACAGCCTCTCGGCGGACGAACTGCGCATGCTTCCCGGCATTCTCCAGGTGTTCCGCAAACTGCGTCCCCGCCTCCTCCACCGTCCGTCGGAGCTCGCGATCCTGGATGCCCAGATCGCAAGGTTCGAGACGGAGCACGTGGCGGCGGAGGCCCGGGGGGCGATCGAGGCGGGGGACTTCGCGGCAGCCCGGCGGCACCTCGCCGCGCTGCACGGCCGGCGCGGCGGCGCCGTCCTCAGGGTCGCGAAGATGATGGCGCGCTGGACGCCGGCGCTGTTGTCCGCCGTCTACAACGTCCGCCGTGCACGGCTCGCGCTGAGCCGCGCCGCGCGTCATCGGGCAGCCTGAGCATGGACACGGTGAAGTATTCGATCGTCATCGCAACCTACAAGCGAGCCGCCGACCTGCGCGACACGCTGGCAAGCCTCGCCCTGCTGCGGCCGGACGGCCCGTGGGAAGTCATCGTCGTCGACAACAACTCGCCGGACGACACGCGCGACGTGGTCGAGAAGGCGGCGGCCTCGTTCCCCGTGGATCTTCGGTACGTCTTCGAGCGCGCGCAGGGTCGCAGCCCCGCGCTGAATTCCGGTATCCGCTCGGCCCGCGGCGCCATCATCGTCACGACTGACGACGACGTGCGAGTACCGCCCGACTGGTTGAACAGGGCCGCGGAGGGTCTGGAGCGGCTGCAGTGCGATTACGTCGGTGGCCGTGTGCTTCCCATCTGGGGCGCGCCGCGGCCACCCTGGATTCCCAACCACGGCGGAAAGCAGTGGGCCGTCATCGCCCTGCTCGATTACGGTCCCCAGCCCATCGAGTTCGGGGCGCGCGTCCCGCTCGGCGTGAACATGGCGTTCAGGCGCGAGGCCTTCGATCGCGCCGGGCTGCTCGACCCCAACACCGGGCGCCGCGCCGGGACGCTGCTCGGCCAGGAGGTGCGCGAATGGTGCATCCGGGCGCGGCAGGCCGGCGTGCGGGGCTTTTACATTCCGGAAATGGCGCTCGAGCACATCATTCCGGCGGACCGCCTGTGCAAGCGCTATTTCCGCCGCTGGTTCTTCTGGCGCGGGATCAGCCGCGCGCTGCTCTACGAACGCGCAGGTCTCGACATGGAAGCGCCGGAGCAGACCCTCCTGGACTTTTCGAAGGTGCCTCATTTGGGGGGCGTTCCACGCTATCTCTATCGGAAGGCGGCGTCCCACGTGCTGGGGTGGCTCGCGTCCGCGCTCCGGAGGGACGCCGTTGCGTCGTTCGACCACGAGGTCTGGATCTGGTTTTTTGCCGGGATCGTGAAGCAGCGGTGGCGCGATTCCCGCGTACAGTCCATTCCGAAAGCCGTCCTCGCCAAGTAGTGCGTTGCCGATGGGGGGTGCAGGAACGGCCGGGTGGGGTACTCGGTTGCGCTCTCGCAACCCACGCCGATGCCGGCGTGCACCGCTCGAGGCCGGTCCAAAGCGAGCTCATGTGCGTTTCCTTGGCGTTTTCGGCGGGATTTCAGATCGATGAGGGAAGTCAGCCTTTGGCACGAACGTCGCTTTCGTTGCCCACGAAATGAACAGCGCGCCGCCGACTGCCCCCACGCTCAGTAACCGCCGTGCTGAGCCCGGCCCCGCCGTCAGCATCATCATGCCGGCGTTCAACGTCGAGCCCTTCATCGGGGGCGCGATCGATTCCGTCCGCTCCCAGACCTTCAGGGATTTCGAGCTGCTCATCGTGGACGACGGATCGACCGATGGAACCGCATCGATCGTGGAACGGCACGCACGTGCGGACGGCCGCGTGCGCCTACTCCGGCAGCCCAATCGCGGACTTTCGACCGCGCGGAATCTCGCCCTCGAGCGATCGTCCGGGGCCTACATCGCCATTCTCGACAGCGACGATGCGTGGACGCCTGGGTACCTGGCTTCGCAGCTGGAGATCCTGGAGCGGCGACCCGACGTGGATATCGTCACGGCGAATGCCTGGTTCCTTGGCGGCGCCCTGACCGGTCGAACGGCCGCCCCGAGCCCGGACCCGCGCCCCGATCCGGACCTCCGGCATCTACTCCAGGACGAGACGGCCGTTTTCATCATGAGCGTCTTCCGCCGGCGGGTGTACGACACGATCGGCGGCTTCGACGAGAACTTTCGGAGCAATGAAGACTACGACTTCTGGCTCCGCGCAGCCGTCGCCGGCTTCCGGTTCGTTCGCAACGACAAGCCGGCTGGTTATTACCGTCGTCGAGACGACAGCCTGTCCGCGGATGACGTCCGGATGCTCAAGGGGATCTTGCGGGTCTACGCGAAGACTCGCGGGGCGCTCCTGGAGCGACCGGATGAAGTGGCCATTCTCGATGCACAGGTCGAACGCTTCGAGACCGAGCTGATGGCAGCCGAGGCCCGCCGCGCGCTCGAAACCGGGGATCGCGAGGGGGTGCAGCGCTACGTGCTCGCGTTGCATCGCCGCCGGGGTGGCGCTGTGCTCGGTCTGGCCAGCATATTCGCGAAGTGGGCTCCCGGCCTGCTGTCCCGCGCCTACCACGCGAGGAGGGTCGGGCTTTACGGCACCTGACGCCGCGTCCCGGCTCCCGTCTTGCATTAAGCTCTGCAGGACGCCCTGGCGGCCACACGAGAGGTCTGTCCCGCAGCGTCCTGGAGGGTCGGGTGAGCGTCGTTCGAAAACTGACGAGAGCGGTGCACGCCATGGATCACGCGGTCGCACGGCTTGGCCGACGTCGGCGTGTGCTGGTCGAGATGCGGACGCCTGTTTACCAGGCGGTGCTCGGACCCGTGTGCGAAGCCGTCGAGGCGCTTCCCAACGTGACGGTTCAGTACACGAGTGAGTATCCAGATCGGATCCGCCCCCTCATCGGCGATGCGCCGTTCATCAGCCAGGCTGATGCCGAGTGGACCCGTTTCGATCTGTATCTGAACGCCGATCCATGGGCCGCGGCGCGCCTGAGACGGTGCGCGCACCGCATCAATTTCTTCCACGGCGTCGCCGGGAAGTACGACCTGGACCGCCCGACGGGACTCCCGATGGGATTCGAGTATTACGACCGGGTGGCCTTCATAAACCGCGACAGGATGGAGAGGTACCTGGAGGCTGGCGTCGTGACTGCCGCACAGGCGGCCCTGGTCGGCTACCCGAAGCTCGATCGGCTGGCATCCGGCGCCGTGGACGGCGCCGCCGTCCGCCGGGCACTTGGCCTCACCGCCGACGCGCCGACTGCGCTGTACGCGCCCACGTACTCTCCCGCATCGTCGCTCCACGTGGCGGGCGAATCGATTATCCGGGGACTCGCGGGGGGCGGCTTCAATGTCATGGTCAAGCTGCACGACCGCTCGCTCGATTCGGATCCGCGGTACACAGGCGGCCTCGACTGGCGCGCGCGCATGCACGCACTGGAAGTGCCCGGCAGGATTGCTTACATCGAAGCGCCGGATGCGGGACCGTATCTGGCCGCGGCCGACATCATGGTGACCGATCACAGCTCGGTGGGTTTCGAATACCTGGTCCTCGATCGGCCTCTTCTCGTGTTCGACACACCCGGGCTCGTCGAGGCGGCCCGGATCAACCCTGAGAAGGTCACGCTGCTTCGAAGCGCGGCGCGGGTGGCTCGCGGCGTCGACGAGCTCGTCTCGACCGCCGCGGCCGAACTCTCGTCGCCGCAGCGGCTCTCTGTCGAGCGTCGCCGCGTGGCGCGGGAAATGTTCCATGATCCCGGAGGGGCGACCGATCGCGCCGTCGCCCTGGTTCGGGAGCTTCTCGGCGACGGCGTCAGAAGAGGCGATCCGGTGGGGGAATCGATACAGCAGCCGATTGGGGGAGGTCTCTCCTGATGGACGCCACGGTTCTCATCGCCACCTACAACCGGGCTGCACTGCTCGACGAGACGCTCGCGTCTCTGTCGACCATGCGCGTGTCACCGGCGCTGGTGTGGGAGGCGATTGTCGTCGACAACAATTCGAATGACCACACGCGGGCGGTGGTGGAGCGCCACATACCGGGCTTCCCGGTGAGGCTGCGATACCTGTTCGAAGCCGCACAGGGACGATCGAGCGCGCTCAATGCGGGGATCGCCAAGGCCGAAGGGGCGGTTCTGGCGTTCACCGACGACGACGTCCGCGTGGCCGAGGGCTGGCTGGATGCCGCGGTCGCGCCGCTGCGCGGCGATCCGTCGATCGCCTACTCGGGCGGGCCGGTGCGTCCGCTGTGGGGAGCGGACCCGCCGTCGTGGCTGGATCTCGAACGGGGGGATCTCTGGGGCACGATCGCGATCCAGGATCATGGCGGAGAGCCATTCATCTACGAAGAACGCCGGAAAGTGCCGCTTGGGGCGAACATGGCCGCACGCCGCGAGCTCTTCCAGAAGGTCGGCGGATTTCGAGCCGACCTGGGCCGCACGGGCGGCCGACTCGTCCTCGGGCAGGAAGTTCCGGAACTCCTGCTGCGGGCACGCGGCGCGGGGCTTCGCGGAATGTACATGCCGGCGATGGAAGTGCACCATCACATCCCGGCCACACGGCTCACGCCCTCGTACTTTCGCAACTGGTGGCTTGGGAAAGGCGTGTCGCGGGCCGCGTTGGAACGCATGCAGCCGGTCACGGAGCTTGGGATTGACCTGCGCAGGACCCCTCACCTGCTCGGCGTCCCCAGGTATATGTACGGGTCGGTGGTCCGGGACGTCGTCGGGATGGTCCGGCAGCGTATCGGAGGGCACCCTGAAGCGTCGTTCCGCCACCAGATGATGGTGGTCTACTTTGCGGGGTACTTCTGGGCCCGCTGGCGCGAGCGCCGCGCGGGCGGCACGCCCGCGCAGAGCGCCAATGAACCGCCGGGTGCGGGTCAGCGCACGTCGAAGGTCGTCACTACCGGCCGGTGATCTGACGGCATCACGCCGTTCCCGTCCCTCGTGTCGTACACCTGTGAGCCCAGCACGACGAGGTTGGCCGCGTTTTTCGAGTAGAGGATGTAGTCGATCCGTCCGTTCTTCGTGGCGCCCGACGGAGTCAGCCCGCTGAACGCGACCGCCTTGCCGGCACTCTCCGCAACCGCCCACGAGTCGTTGTAGGTTTTCGTATACTCCGCGATCGACGACTGGTCGGGCCACGCATTCATGTCACCTGTCAGGATCCGGTTTTCCGCAATCGCGCTCGCCCAGAGTGTGACCTCTTGCGCCTGCGCCAGGCGGCGGGTCTGGGAATCGGGATCCAGGTGCGTGACCATGAGACTGATCGTGCGGCCGTTGACGGTGATGCGCGCCTCGGCTGCGGCGCGGTCCCAGCTCATGTCGAAAAAGTTCGTGGACTCGAGTGGGTAGGTAGAGTGGATGACGTGCCCCTTGCCGTTCGACGTCCACGCGCCGAACTCCTGCGCGAAAATGTAATACCACTTCCGACCGGTCTTGGACTCCATCAGGGCCTTGTAGAGGGCGGGCTGATCTTCGTTGCCCCAATACGT
>JANMCN010000263.1:0-1548 GCA_031361295.1 Acidobacteriota bacterium
GATCGCGCCTCTGATTCGCCACAGCCACGTGGCGAAGTACCACCCGCGCTCGCCCCCGATCATCGCGATCGCCACGAACGCACGGTCCGCGTCGACGTCCACGTGAACCTGCCGTGCATCGACCAGCTTGCTGCCGAATCGCGTCTCGGTCAGAGACAGCGGCTCTCCTCCCGAGGAGCGTGCATCGGACCACCGCGTCAGCGCGAACGCCCGATCTTCGTTGCGAATGGCGCGGGCGATCGCGTCGCGCAGCCCGACGGGCCTGATCGGGAAGACCGAAAGTGCCGCGGGATCCGTGACCAGAGACCGGTTTTTCAGTCCCGCAATCAATTCGCGCCCGACCCGGGCATAGACGGGCGTCACCAGTCCCAACCAGAGGCTCGACAGGTGCGGCGTCAGCAGCGGCACCGATATCATCACGCGCCTCAACCCCCGTTGCCGTGCGTACTCGCGCATCAGGTCGCCGTAACTCGCCTGGTCCGCACCGCCGATTTCGAACGTGCGGCTTTCGCCGGCGGGAAGATTGAGGCCCGCCGCAAGATACGCCAGCAGATCATCGATGCCGATGGGTTGCGCCAGGGTCGAGACCCACCGCGGGCAGATCATGATCGGGAGCCGCTCCACCAGCGCGCGAATCAGCTCGAACGAGAGGCTGCCCGACCCGACCACGACTGACGCGCGGAACTCCACGACGGGTACTCCGCTGTCCCTCAGCACCTGGCCCGTCTCGATTCGGCTCCTGAGATGCTTGCTGAGTGTTTCCTCTCCCGTGGCGAGGCCGCCGAGGTACACGATTCGTCGAACCCCCGCCCGCCGCGCCGCTTCGCCAAAATTGCGGGCGGCCACGCGATCCTTTTCGAGGTAGTCGCCGTGTGCGCCCATGGAGTGCACGAGGTAATACGCCACGTCGACACCGGCCAGCGCGGCGTCGAGTGACGCCGAATCGAACAGGTCACCCTCGACGACTTCCGTCGTCGGTGCCACACGCGATTGGAGCGCCGCGGGGCGGCGGGCGAGACAGCGCAGCCGAACCGCTGAGGCTTCGAGGACCGAGACCAGACGGCCTCCAATGTAGCCGGTCGCACCGGTCACGAGCACGACTGGCGTTCCGCGCGATTCCGGCTCCTCCGTCGTGCCGCCTGAGTCTTCTCGCGCTCGGCGTGTTTGGCTAAGCATGTTCACCATACGTACGGAGCGCCCCTGCCGGGTCCACGCGCGCGGCGCTTCGCGCGGGCAGCCACGCCGCCAGGGACGCCATCGCCACGATCAGCACGGCCACCGTGGCTGGCGTGACCGGATCGCCGGGCGCCACGCCAAAGAGCAGGGACGCCAGCAGTCCGCCCGTGCCGATGCTGATGGCGCCGCCCGCCAGTGCTCCAATCGCCGCGAGCCGTGCGCCGTCATTCACGACTGTTAGCTCCCGCAAATACGGAACTTGTGAGTCAACCGATTCTCAAATCCTCTGTGACGCCGCAGTGTAGTTCTTGACGCACCAAAGAAACGCACCGGCTGTCGAACGTGGCGGCTGCCTCGGCGCCCTGCCCGTCG
>JANMCN010000265.1:0-3664 GCA_031361295.1 Acidobacteriota bacterium
CCATCCATGCGCCCGGATGTTTTTTAACAGGAGCTCGAGTTTCTGCGGCGCCGGTTCGACGGCGATCCCCCGTGCGCCGCGCGCGCGTGCGATGCAGGTGAAGTAGCCGGCGTTGGCGCCGACGTCGACAAAGACGTCGGCGTCCTGCAGGCGCGCCGACAGGAACGCCTGTTCCTCCGGTTCGAACGATCCGTCCTGCATGGTCGAGGGTCCCGCGAAACGGAATCCCTGCGGCGTGTCCGCAATCGGGCGGCGCCGGAGCTCCCGACGCAACCTGGCGTCGTGGTACGCGGCGACCCAGTCCGGGTACCGCCGGAGCACCTGACGCTTGAGCAGCGAGACCATCGGATTGGGCACCGGCTACGCTCTCGCCGGCATGAACCGGCTGAAAATCTCGGGGCGAATCCGAGAGGCCAGCAGCGCGCACGCGGCCAGGGCAAAGGCCCAGACAGCCAGGATCCACCCGGCCGCCATCAGCTTCGAAGCGCCGTGAGGCATCAGCCACCGGCCGACCAGCACCGCCGCGATCGCGCCGGCGACGGGCCCGGCGAGATCCTCGCGGTACCAGCGCCACAGCTCCCCGCGCAGCAATCGCGTGTGCATCAGGGGGACATTGAACACAATGTAGCCGGCGTTGAGGACGAGCCACACGAAGGCGGCGCCGGGCGCGCCGTAGCGCGGCGCGATCAACAGAATCCCCGGCACCAGCACGACGGCCGCGGCCATGTTCGTGTACACCATCAACTCCGGCCATCCGGCCGCGGCCTGGAGATAACCGGGGACGCTCGCCAGGCCGTTGCACGTGGTCCCCGCAATCAACAATGCGGCAATGAGCGCGGTCTGACTGGCCGTTCCAGGGTTCCTCGTCCAGAGGAACATCAACTCCCACGAAAAGGCGATCACGGTCGCAGCCGCGGGCACCAGCGCGATGGCCATGATCTGCGAGGCGCGGTGATAGAGCGTGGTCAGGGTCGTGTCGTCGCCGAGCTCCACCAGCTGCGCAAAGCGCGGGAACAGGGCCTGGTTGATCGGGATGGCCACGGCCCAGATGAACGAGGCCATCGTGCCGGCCAGTGCGTAGTAACCGAACTGCTCCAGCGGCAGCAGCCTGCTGAGGAGCACCTTGTCGAGCTGCGTGAGGGTAATCCCCACGATGGAGTTGGCGGACGTGGCCGCGGCGTAGCGCCAGATCGACCGCAGCCGGGCGAACTGCGGACGCACGCTGAAGGCCCCGCCGACGCCGGACCAGACGACGACGAGCGTCACCGCGGTCTGGACGAGGCTGATCGCCAGCTGGCAGATGAAGAACGCTTCGACGGACGCCGACAGCCGCCAGAGCACCAGGGCGGTGCCGACACTCCTGACGCTGGCCGTCGACACCACGATGGCGTTCACGGCCACTTGCCGCTGCAGCCCCATCAGCGCCGCCTGGTAGAACGAGAACGGCAGCTGCAGCGCGAGCACCAGCCCCATCAGGCGGATCGCGCGCTCGACGCTGAGAGGAGACAGCCGGGACGCGTGAACCCAGTGGTGCGCAATCCCCGGTGCGAGCGCGAGCACGAGGCAGCCGGTCGTGATTGAAATGCCCCAGTAACACAGTTCGAGGGTCCGCAGGAGCGCACGCTGATCGTCCCGCCGCTCGGCGCTCGCCGAGAGCCGCGCGAGCTCCCGGTTGATCGTCGCGCCCAGGCCGAGATCGAGCAGGCCAAAGACACCCTGCAGTGTTGCGAAGAACCCGACGAGACCGTAGGCTTCCATCCCGAGGAAGCGGAGGTAGACAGGGATGAAGGCGATGCCGAGCACCATCACCCAGGCCCGGCCGACGAGGTTCGCGGCGACGTTCCGGCGCAGCTCGCTGACTCGCTGCCACAACGGCGCCACCGGTTCGACGCTGAGCGCTGGTCCGGCTCTCAATCGATGAACTCGCGGAACCACAGTTCGAGAAACAGCAGGGCCCAGATCCGGGCACTCCAGTCCCGGCGTCCCGTCCGGTGATCCTCAACGAGCCGGGCCACGAATGCCGGCGCAAAGAGCCCTCGCGCCCGCGCCCGCTCGTCCAGCAGCGTCCCGCGCACCAGTTCGGACAGGTCTTCACGCAGCCAGCGCGCGAGCGGGATGCCGAAACCGGTCTTCCGCTTCGACAGCACCGCTGCAGGTACCAGATCGCGGACGGTGTCCTTGAAAATGCGCTTGCCCTCGCCCCCGTGCTGCTTGAGACCGCTCGGAATCGTGGCCGCGAACTCGACCAGCGTGTGGTCGAGCAGTGGACACCGCACCTCCAGGCCGTGCGCCATCGACGCGATGTCGGTCTTCACCATCAGGCAGTCGGGCAGGTAGAACTGCTGGTCGTGTCGCATCATCCAGTCGACAGGATCCATTCCGGTGTCCCACGCGTTTTCGCCGACATGCCGGAAGGGAACACCCGCAAGCTCCGCCTTGAACTGCGGCGTGTATGCGGCCTGCTTCTCCTCGGGCTTGAAGATGGTGGACTGCAGCTGGAATCTGTCCGGAACCGGGCCCGCCCACATCCGTGCGCCGCGCGATGCGCGGGCGGTCGCGTTCGAGTACGGCAGGCGGTCGAGGACCGCCGATGTGCCTCGGGCGATCGCGCGCCGAACCGGGTACGGCACGACGTCGTATCGGTCCCAGGCCGCAACGGCTCGGTAGTTGTCGTACCCGGCAAAACTCTCGTCGCCGCCGTCACCGCTGAGCGCGACGGTCACGTGTTCGCGCGCCATACGCGAGACGTAGTACGTCGGGATCGCGGACGAGTCTGCAAACGGCTCGCCGTAGTGGTGGACGAGCCTGGGCAGCACGTCGGCGGCATCCGCCCGCACCATGAGCTCGTGGTGATCCGTTCCATACCGTTCGGCGACCGAGCGCGCATAGGGCAGCTCGTTGAAGCCGGTGTCCTCGAATCCGATTGAGAAGGTCTTCACGTGGCCGCCGCTCTCGAGCGACATCAGGGCCACGACCGCCGCGGAATCGATCCCGCCGCTCAGGAAGGCGCCGATCGGAACGTCCGCGATCAGCCGCAGACGGACGGCTTCCCGCAGCCGCGACAGGAGTTCCTCCCGCAGCGCCTCGGTGGACTTCCTGCTCTTGGGGCCGTCCGGGGGATGCCAGTAGCGCACGACGCGGACGGCGCCGTCCGCCTCGCAGACCAGATAATGCGCCGGCGGCATCTTGGAAATCCCGACGAACGCCGTCATGGGACTGGGCACGTACTGATAGGTCAAGTACGCATCGATGGCGGCCATGTCGGGTTCGGCCGCGATCGACCCTTCCGCCAGCACGGCGCGAACTTCGGATCCGAAAATCAGCGAGCCCGCGGTTCGCGCGTAGTAGAACGGCTTCTTTCCAAGTCTGTCGCGTGCGGCAAACAATCGGCGCCTCGGGCCGTCCCAGATGGCGAACGCGAACATGCCCCGCAGGTGCTGCACGCAGTCGACCCCGTACTCTTCGTACAGGTGCACGAGCACTTCCGTGTCGGTCGACGTGCGGAAGGCGTGTCCGCGCTCCTCCAGCCCGCCGCGAAGCTCGAGAAAGTTGTAAATCTCGCCGTTGAACGTGACCCAGATGGAGCCGTCCTCGTTCGACAGCGGCGCGACGGCCCGTGTGCTCAGATCGATGACGGATAAACGCCGCTGCCCGAGGCCGAGTT
>JANMCN010000269.1:0-16263 GCA_031361295.1 Acidobacteriota bacterium
CGATGCTCCAGAATCCGATCGCGACCGAAGCGGGCCAGCTGCAGGTCCACGCCGCCGGGGTTCTCGAGCGCCGCCGACACGAGGCCGATGATTTCACTCTCCAGAATCGCCACCCCGTGCCGCGCGGCCTCGCGCGTGACGGCCTCGAAGACCGCGAAGATCGACGTCTGTTCGTAGTTCGTCAGGTTCATCGACACCTGGACGATGCCGCGATGCGCCAGCCGGAACCCGGCGGCCTTGACGAACTTGAAGCCGCCGCCGCTCTGTCGGACCGCGGCGGCAATCGCCCGCGCCACGTCGAGGCGATCGGTATCCAGGTTGATGTTGTACGCGATCAACGGACGCCGCGCGCCGATCACGCTGGCGCCCGCTGTTGGATGCGGCGAGGCCGGTCCGAAATCGGGTGGCCAGTCACCGGACGCCATCCGCGCGCCAAGGGCTTCGAATCCCCCCCGACGGATCTCCTCGAGTTGCTGTCGTCCGCCGTGTGCCGCCGCCTGCCCATACAGGTAGACGGGGACGCCGAAGCGCGCGGCGATCGCCGCCCCGGTCTCGCGCGCAAGCGCGACACAGTCGTCCATCGTGGCCCCGTCGAGCGGGACGAACGGGACGACGTCCACCGCGCCGATGCGCGGGTGCTCGCCGACGTGGGTGCGCAGGTCGATTGCTGCGACTGCCTCGGCAAAAAGGGCGAGCACAGCCGACGCGACCCCCGGGGGTTCGCCGGCCAGGGTGAACACCGAGCGATTGTGTGAGGGATCCGCCGAGTAATCGAGCAGGCGGGCTCCCGGCGTGTTCCCAATGGCGTGGGCGAGCCGCTCCACCACGTCAGGCCGCCGCCCCTCGCTCACGTTCGGAATCGATTCGATGATCAAGGCCACAGATCGTTGGCGCGCTTTCTGATCCCGGCTCCGCGCCAGGCTTCTGCCTTCAGCGTTCGCAGTCGAGACGTGCTGAGTTCCAACCGAGGCGATCTTCGCATGTAACTGCTTGTGTGTGGCGCCCGTTAGCCTCATAATCTCGGACAGTTACGGGCGGAAGCGACGCATTCCGCCCGCTTGTCTTTCCGGTTGCGACACCTGATGATCGATCCGCTGAGCTCCGAAGCCAATGCCGCCCTGGGGCAGGTGCCGGAACACGAACGCGAGGCTCGCGTCGAGGAGCTGCTGCTCGGCGGCCTCGATCATTACTTCGCCGGCCATCACGATCTCGCCATCAACGTCTGGACGCGGGTCCTCTTCCTGGACCGTGGCCACGCGCGTGCCCGTGCCTACATCGAGCGCGCAAGGGGCGCTCTGTCGGAACGCCAGCGCCAGGGTGAGGAGCTGATTCACACGGGAGCCGACGCGTTCGAGCGTGGCGAGCCGGAGACGGCGCGGCGACTGCTGACCTCCGCCGTGGAACACGGGGCCGGCACAGAGGAGGCCATCGCCCTGCTCGCGCGGCTCGACCGGCTGGCGGCCGCGGGCGTGAAGCAGGGAAGGCGGCCCGGTAGCGTCGCCGTCGCCCCGCTGCGTCTCCCCACGCCCGAGGATCCGTCCGCGCGGTCCTGGATCAGGTGGACCGTGACCGGCGCCGTCATTGGTGCCGTGCTCGTGGCCCTTTCACTTGGCGCCTACGGGCTCTCCCGCCCCGCGTGGCTCTCGCTGCCAGGCGGCCCGGCAGCGCGGACGGCAACACGCCTGAACGACGAGCCCGTGCCGGTGCCCTCCGCCGCGGAGGTGTGGCTCGCGCGAGCCCGCGCGCAGAGAGATCGCGGCCACCTCCGCGACGCCCTCATGGCCCTTGATGCGATCGGGCCCGGCGACCGGCAGAGTGTGGAGGCCGATCGCCTTCGCGCCGAAATCCAGGCGGCGCTGCTCGCAGCTGGCCGCGCGGCTGGCTTCGGCGCCACTCCTGCGGAGCAGGACAGCGGACGCCGATGAGATGCCCGAAGTGCCACTACATCAGTTTCGACAGCACTGACCGGTGCCGCAACTGCGGGTACGAGTTCGCGCTGACCGCCGAGGCGCCGGTGCTGGATCTGCCCATCCAGACGGGCAATGAAGCCCTCGGACCGCTCGCGGATTTGTCGATGAGCGGGTTCGACAATCTCGAACCGCCCGACGGCTCCGCTTCGGCTGCGCGCAAGCGTGGGGCTCCAGACCCGGCGCCCGACCGGGCCGCGGTTGCACCGGTCGCCCCTCCGCCCCCGCGCCCCATTACGAGTGTGTTCGACCTCCCGCTGTTCAAGGATCGGCCGTCCGACGACGACAGGCCGCTGGTGTCGCTGCCCGCCGCGCCGCGGCTACCGGTCTCGGTCCGGCGATCGAGCCCCATCCCGCCGCGTGGGCCGCGCGCGCTGGCTCAGGAGCCAGTGTTCGACCTCGATGCGCTCGAGCCCGAGGTCGCCCCCATCAAACACGTCCCGTGGCTTCCGAAAACCGAGATCGGCCCGCGCCGGGCGGAGGAGGGCGACAGCCTTCCCGCCCCCGATGACGTCGCGGGACTCGCTCCGCGGCTGGTCGCCGGCATCGCCGACGGCGGCATTCTCGGCGCCATCTGTACAGGCGTCCTCTACATCACTCTCCAGCTGTGCGGCCTTCGCGCGAGTCAGTTCCAGCTGTTGCCGATCCCACCGCTCGCGGCCTTTCTTGTCTTGTTGATCGGCGGCTACTTCGTCCTGATGACGGCGGCCGGAGGGCAGACGCTCGGGAAGATGGCGGCCGGGATCCGCGTGGTGCCGATGGGCTCGAGCGACCGGATCTCGCTCGGCCACTCCGTGATGCGCGCGGCCGGCTACCTGGTCTCGGTCCTCCCGGCCGGGCTCGGCCTCGTCCCGGCGCTCGCCCATGCCGACCGCCGTGCGCTGCACGACCGCCTGGCTGATACCCGCGTCGTAAAAGCGTGACGCGCCTGGCCGTGTTCGTGGCAACGGTCGCGTACTGCGGGTACTTTCCGATTGCGCCGGGAACGGTCGGATCCGCCGCCGGACTCCTCGTCTACGCGCTGGTCTGGTGGACTCACTCGCCGATCCTCGAGGTGGCGCTGATCGTGGGTCTGTTCGTGCTCGGCGTCTGGGCCGGCACCATCGCGGAACGCTACTTCGGGGGGATCGATCCGGGTCCGATTGTGATCGACGAAGTCGTCGGCATGCTGATCACCCTGGCGTTCATCCCGGTGGGCTGGTCGGGTGCACTGGCCGGGTTCGTGCTGTTCCGGATCTTCGACGTCATCAAACCGTACCCGGCGGGCCGCTTCGAGAGCCTGCACGGTGGTCTCGGCGTCATGGCCGACGATGCGATGGCGGCGGTGTACGCCAATGTCTCGTTGCGGCTCCTGTTGTGGGCCCTGCCTGCATGGCTGACGTGAGCGCCTCCCCGCTCGCGACCGCGGAGATCATCGCCGTCGGCTCCGAGCTGCTCGGGACGACCCGAATCGACACGAATTCGCTGTTCCTGGCGGGTCGCCTGGCCGCGCTCGGGATCGAGCTCCGCTCGAAGACCGTCGTGGGCGACGACCGCGCCCGGCTGGCGGCGGTGTTCGCATCCGCGCTCTCGCGCGCCGATCTCGTCGTGCTGACGGGCGGGCTCGGTCCGACCGACGACGATCTCACGCGCGACGTCGTCGCGGCGGCCCTCGGTCTGGAGATGCACGAGCACCCCGCGATCGTCGCGCAGATCGCCAGCCGGTTTGCCCGGCGGAGCCTGCGCATGCCGGAGGCGAACCGGCGACAGGCGATGGTGCCGGCAGGCGCCCTGTCGCTTGACAACCCGAATGGAACGGCGCCGGGACTCTACATCGAACACGACGGCCACGTCGTCGTCCTGCTGCCCGGCCCGCCTCGCGAGCTGCAGCCCATGTTCGAGGCCCTCTGCGCGGGTCCGCTGCTGGCGCGCGCCGGCGAGGCGCGTCTGTTCACCGAGGTGCTGTTCGTTGCCGGGCGCGGCGAATCGCACGTCGAAGAAATCGCACAGCCCCGCTATTCCGGCTGGACCCGCGAATCTCCGCCAATCGAGACGACCATCCTCGCCATGCCGGGGCAGGTCGAGCTGCATCTCACGCATCGCGCACGCGACGCACACGCGGGCGCCGCGCGCGTGCGTGCCGCGCGAGACGAGCTCGCCGCCGCGCTGGGAGAGGACGTCTTCAGCACCGGCGGACGTTCCATGGAGGAGGTCGTCGGCGCCATGCTGGCCGATCGCGGCCTGACGATTTCTGCCGCCGAGTCGTGCACCGGCGGGTTGATCCTGTCGCGGCTGACCGATGTCCCGGGCAGCTCGCGATACGTCATCGGGGGCGCGGTCGCCTACAGCAACGAGGCGAAGACCGGCCTCGCGGGGGTGCCCGCGGACCTGATCGCGGCACACGGCGCCGTGAGCGAGGAGGTCGCCGTCGCGCTGGCCGAGGGCATCCGCGCGCGAACGGGCGCGACGCTGTCACTCGGCGTCACCGGAATCGCAGGCCCCGGGGGAGGCTCGCCGGAAAAGCCCGTGGGCACGGTCGCGATTGCGCTGACCGGAGCTGACATCTCCAGCCGGGCGCGTCTGTTCTCGTTTTTTGGCGGGCGCCCGCAGGTGAAGTTCCAGGCATCCCAGGCCGCGCTGGACATGGTCAGGCGGTCGTTGAAGCAGTAGGCGGGGCGCCCTGAAGTGCGACCTGTGCCCGAACCGGGTGGAATTCCAAATTCCCCTTTCGCCGCGGGGAGCCGTGCACGAGCCGCTCCTGCGAGTACCATTGTCGTGACGTCCGATGCTGTCAGTCCTCATTGGTTATCTCGCGGGCTCCGTCCCGTTCGCGTTTCTCCTTGCACGGAGTGCAGGGGTTGATGTCCGAACGGCGGGCAGCGGCAATGTCGGGGCGGCGAACGTGCTCCGCACGGCTGGAGCCGGTCCTGGCGCACTCGTCCTCCTGCTCGACGTCGCGAAGGGGGCCGCGGCCGTTCTCCTCGCGTACGCGGTCGCGGGCGGCGCGTCGGTGGCGGCACTGAGCGGCGCGGCCGCGATCGTCGGCCATATCTATCCAGTCTGGCTCCGGTTCCACGGCGGCAAGGGCGTCGCGGTGGCCGCGGGCGTCTTCAGCGTCCTGGCGCCGGTCGCAACCGCCGTGTCGGGCCTGCTGTTCCTCGTGACCGTCTGGACGACACGCTACGTGTCACTCGGTTCTGTCGCGGCGACGCTCGCGCTGCCGGCGGTCGCGTGGCTGGCCGGAGCGCCAGCCGCCGTCGTGATCGTGGCGGCCGCAACGGGCAGTCTCATCCTGTTTCGGCATCGCGCGAATGTGCGGCGGCTGATCGCGGGCACGGAGCGAAGAATGGGAACCCGCCCATGAGCCCCGTCGCGGTGCTGGGATCGGGAAGTTGGGGGAGCGCCCTGGCCGTCCATCTCGCCCGCTCCGGGCGGACGGTGCGCCTCTGGGGCCGCGACGTGGCGCTCGTCCGCGAGATGGCCCTGACGGGTACGAACCCCGCATATCTGCCGGGCGTCACCTTCCCGCCGGGGGTGACGCCCGAGCCATCGCTGCCCGCGGCCGTGACAGGCGCGGCATTCGTCGTGCTGGCCGTCCCGTCGCATGGTCTGCGAGCCGTGATGCAACTCGCAGCGCCTTTCCTCAGCCGCGACGCCGTCCTCGTCAGCGCGACGAAGGGCTTGGAAGCCGGGACCCTGCGACGCATGTCCGAGGTCATCCGCGAGGAGACCGGCGGCGTGCCGGTCGTGGTGCTCTCGGGCCCGAGCTTCGCCTCGGAGGTGGCGCGCGGCCTGCCAACGGCGGTGCTTGCCGCCTCCACCGACCCGGCAGCGGCGGCACGCGTGCAGGAGCAGTTCCGGGGTCCTGGCCTCCGACTATATGTGAGCGACGATGTGCCCGGCGTCGAGATCGGCGGCGCGCTCAAGAACGTCATCGCGATTGCCGCCGGAACCGTGGAAGGTCTCGGTCTCGGGCACAACGCCATGGCGGCGCTCATCACGCGGGGCCTGGCCGAGATTTCCCGGCTGGCGTGCGCTGAGGGCGGGCGGCGCGACACGCTCGCCGGCCTGAGCGGCCTCGGCGATCTCGTCCTGACCTGCACGGGCGATCTGAGCCGCAATCGTCGCGTCGGCCTTGAACTCGGTCGAGGCCGCAGCCTGGCGGACGTGCTGACCGGCCTCCGCATGGTTGCCGAAGGCGTGCGGACCACCGGAGCGGCGCTCGAGCTCGGCACACGCCACGGCGTCGAACTCCCCATCACTGCGCAGATGGCCGCCGTCCTGGACGGTCGATGATCTCCGCGCGCCGCCGTGGAGTGTCGCATGGGCCGGCCGCAACGCGCCGAGCTCGAAGCGTAGCCAGAGCACGGGGCCCGCGAAAGAAAGCTGGAGCCCTGTCGACAACTCGGAACGGCAGACTGGAAACTCTAAACCGGAACTGAAAACTGAAAACTGGAAACTGGAAACTGAAAACTGAAAACTGAAATAGCCAATGGGTTTCTTCGACAAGATCAAACAGTCGCTCACGCGCACCAAGCAGCGGTTCGACGACGTCGTCCAGCGCGCGGACGACCCCGCGCGTCGCGGGCAGCCTGTGGACGTCGAGACCGAGGAGGCGCTGGAAGAGGCGTTGATTTCGGCCGACGTTGGTGTGGCGGCGACCGACCGGATCGTCCAGGCCGTGCGCGCGCGCCGCGGGCGCCACGAGTCGCTGCGAACACTCGTCAAAGAGGAGATCCGGCAGATTCTGAGGGACGCCAATAAGCCGGTCGTGAACGGAACGCGCCCCCACGTCATCATGATCGTCGGCGTCAACGGCACCGGCAAGACGACAACCGTCGGGAAGCTGGCGCGCCTCATCAAGGACTCCGGCCGGTCGCCGCTCATCTGTGCCGCCGACACCTTCCGTGCCGCGGCCGTGGAGCAGCTCGAGATCTGGGCCACGCGCGCAGGCGTCGACATCATTCGCGCCCGTACGGGCGCGGACCCCGCCGCCGTGGTGTTCGACGCGATTGCGTCGGCCAGGGCGAAGAATCGTGACGTGCTGCTCGTCGATACCGCCGGCCGGCTGCACACCCGCGTGAACCTCATGACGGAGCTCGAAAAAATCCGCCGGATCGCCGCGCGCGAAGTCGAGGGCGCGCCGCACGAAGTGCTGCTCGTCCTCGACGCCACCGTGGGACAGAACGGGCTGGCCCAGGCGCGCGAATTCATGGCGGTCGCCGGCGTCAACGGCATCGTGCTGACCAAGCTCGATGGGACGGCCAAGGGAGGGATCGCCGTGGCGATCGCGCACGACCTCAAGCTGCCGATCCGCTACGTCGGCGTCGGCGAAGCGATCGACGACCTGGTCCCGTTCTCGCCGGACGAGTACGTGGAGGCCCTGTTCGAGCAGAAGTGGTGACACGGTGCGCAGCGACGACTTCTTCATGGCCCGCGCGCTCGCCGTCGCGGAACGCGGCCGGGGGCGCACGAGCCCGAACCCGCTCGTCGGCGCCGTGGTGGTCGACGGCGAGGGCGTTGTGGTGGGGTCGGGGAGCCACGAGGTTCTCGGCGGCCCTCACGCCGAGGTCCATGCCCTTCAGGCTGCGGGCCTCCGTGCCCGCGGCGCGACGCTCTACTGCACGCTCGAACCGTGCTCGCACGCGGGTCGGACCGGCCCCTGCGCTCCGCAGGTGGCGGACGCCGGGATCCGCCGGGTCGTGGTGGCCATCGAGGATCCGAACCCTCTCGTCAGCGGCCGGGGAACCGCGATTCTCAGGCAATGCGGCATCGAGGTCACCAGTGGAATTCGGATCGAGGACGCCCGCGCGCTGAACCGTCCGTTCTTCAGCGTCATGCTGAGACGCCGCCCTTTCGTCACGATGAAGGTTGCCCTCAGCGCCGACGGACGAATCAGCGGAGGTCCCGGCCTGCGCACACACTTGACCGGCCCGTCGGCAGACCGCCTGATCCATCGGGAGCGGGCAGAAATGGATGCGATCGCGGTGGGATCCGGGACGGTCGTTTCGGATGATCCGCTGCTGACGGCCCGGGGCGCATTCCGCCACCGCCCGCTGACGCGTCTCGTCTTCGACACGAGGCTGCGGACGCCGACGACGGCCAAACTGTTCTCGACGCTGGGGGCCGGCCCGGTGATAATCATGAGTACGCCCGCCGCCGCTGCCGCCGCTCCCGACAGGCTCGCCGCGCTCGTCGCGAGGGGCGCCGAAATGGTGCTGGTCGACGCCGGACCGCAGGCGCAGCCGGCCGGCCGTGAAAGCCGCCTGCGGGCCGCCCTCGAGCAGCTTGCCGCACGCGGTCTGTCCTCCATCACCGTTGAGGGAGGGGCAATGCTCCATCGATCGCTCTGGGACGCGGGCCTGGTGGATCGCGTCCAGATCTTCCGAACGCCGCACGAGCTCGGGGAGCGGGGCCTCGAGTGGCTGCCGTCGGTCGCCTCCGGTGCGGGGCTGTGCGGCGTCAGCACGACGGTGGTTGGCGCGGACACGTTGATACAGGGTTATGTTCACCGGGTTGATTGAAGCGACCGGCGAAGT
This sequence comes from Acidobacteriota bacterium, assembly GCA_031361295.1. GTDB lineage: Bacteria > Acidobacteriota > Vicinamibacteria > Vicinamibacterales > 2-12-FULL-66-21 > JALZOC01. The sequence goes on from JANMCN010000269.1 coordinate 8,486, forward strand.
GGCGGAGGTCAAGCCGACCCCCGACGGCTGCCGCATCCGCCTGACGACCGGCATCGCTCGTGAGCTCGCCCCGGGCGACAGCCTGTCGGTGAACGGCGTGTGCCTGACCGTCGTGGCTGCCGATGACGAAGGGGTGCACGCCGACATCTCTCCCGAAACCGCGCGGGTGAGTGCGCTCGGCACACTGCATCGCGGCGCGCGCGTCAATCTCGAGCGGCCGCTTCGGGCCGACGCGCGGCTCGGCGGGCACTTCGTCCAGGGGCATGTCGATGCGACAGGGACGATCGAGGATATCCGGCCGGCGGGCGAATCGTTCTGGATCACGATCGAGTTCCCGCCGCTGCTCGCACCCTACATCGTCAGGAAGGGCTCCATCGCGATTGACGGCATCAGCCTGACGGTCGCCGGCGTGGACGAGCGTCGTCTCGACGTGCAAATCATCCCTTACACGTGGGAGCACACGACGCTGAAATTCGCGAAGAAGGGCGATGTCGTCAACCTCGAGGTCGACATTCTGGGCAAGTACGTGGTCCGCGTGGCGGAGCTCGCGGGCATGACGCCCAAACAGCGGACGACCCACTGATCGGGCGGACAGCGACTATGGCGAAACAACCCATCCGGCGGAAAAAGTCCCCCTTTGCCCCGATCGAGGAGGCGATCAAGGCCATCCGGAACGGACAGATGATCATCGTCATCGATGACGAGGACCGTGAGAACGAAGGCGACCTGACGATTGCGGCCGACAAGATTACGCCCGACGCGATCAACTTCATGGCGAAATACGGGCGCGGCCTGATCTGCATGCCGATGACCGAGGAGCGGCTCGCGGAGCTCGATCTGCCGCAGATGGTCGCCCAGAACACCGCACGCTTCGACACCGCGTTCTGCGTGCCGATCGAGGCCAAGGGGGTCACGAGCACCGGGATCTCGGCGGGGGATCGCGCCGCGACGGTGCTTGCCGCGATCGATCCCCGGACGCAGCCGTCGGACCTGGCGCGTCCGGGCCACATGTTTCCGCTGAGGGCGAGAAACGGCGGCGTCCTGGTACGTGCCGGCCAGACGGAGGCGGCGGTCGACCTGGCGCGCATTGCCGGACTCTACCCGGCCGGGGTCATCTGCGAGATCATGAACGACGACGGGACGATGGCGCGGGTGCCGGAGCTGACGAAGTTCGCCCGGCGGCACAAGCTGCTGCTCGTCACCGTCGCGGACCTGATTCAGTACCGGATGCGCACCGAGGCGCTGGTGCGGAGGGTGGCGGCCGCCGAACTGCCAACGGCCGGGAACGGCGATTTCCGGGTGTTCGCGTACGAGAGCGTCATCGATCATGAGACCCACATCGCCCTCATCAAGGGAGAGATCGGGGATGGCCGTGACGTCCTGGTTCGCGTCCATTCCAGATGCCTGACCGGCGACGTCTTCCACTCGGCCCGGTGCGACTGCGGTCCTCAGCTCGATGCGGCCCTGGAGCGCATCGCGGCGGAAGGGCGGGGAGTGCTCCTGTACCTCAACCAGGAGGGGCGGGGGATCGGGATGGCGAACAAGATCCGGGCGTATGAACTGCAGGATCAGGGTCTCGACACCGTCGAAGCCAACGAGCGGCTGGGATTCAAGGCGGATCAGCGCGACTACGGGATCGGGGTGCAGATCCTCAAGGATCTGGGGGTCCGCAGCATGCGGCTCCTGTCGAACAACCCCCGGAAGCTCGTCGGGATCGAAGGCTATCAGTTGTCCGTCGTCGGGTGGCTGCCGCTCGAAATCGAAGCGTCCGAGACGACGCGGCGGTACCTCAAGACCAAGAAGGACAAGCTCGGGCACAAGCTCACGTCCGTTTGACACATCCGTGGCCGTTCCGCTACGATAAACGTTTGCGCCTGAAGCTCTTAGAGTCTTCGGGCGATGCGCGGCGGGGGGGCACCGCGCCGCGCCGGCTTCAAGACCATGTTTGAATCCCTCAGCGATCGCCTCCAGGGCGTCTTCCGCTCCCTGCGCGGGGAGATCCGCCTCACCGAGGCGACGGTCGAAGCGGCGCTGCGCGAGATTCGGATGGCGCTGCTCGAGGCCGACGTCAATTTCAAGGTCGTGAAGGCCTTCATCGACCGGGTGCGCGACCGGGCGGTGGACCAGGAGGTGCTGAAGAGCCTGACGCCGGATCAGCAGGTCGTCCGCATCGTGCGCGACGAGATGCTGGCGCTGTTCGGGGAGACAGCCGGTGGCTTGCCGCCGTCCTCCGCGCACCCGCGGGTGGTTCTGCTGCTCGGCCTGCAGGGATCCGGGAAGACGACGACGGCGGGGAAGCTTGGCCGCTGGCTGACGAAGCAGGGGAAACATCCGCTGCTCGTCTCGACGGACGTCCGGCGCCCGGCCGCGATCGAGCAGTTGAACGTCGTCGGAAAGCAAGCCGGGGTGCGCGTGCACGACCCGGCGGGCGATCTGGATCCGGTGCGCCGCGCGGGCGGCGCCATGACGGAGGCTCGCAACAGCGGCTTCGATACGCTGATTGTCGACACCGCCGGGCGGCTGCACATCGACGACGAGCTGATGGAGGAACTGCAGGCCATCAGCGCGGCGGTCAATCCGACCGATCGGTTGTACGTCGCCGACGCGATGACCGGGCAGGACGCGATCAAGAGCGCCGGCGAGTTCAACCGCCGCATCGGGATCAGCGGAGTGGTGCTGTCCAAGATGGACGGCGATGCGCGCGGTGGTGCCGCGCTCTCGGTCGTCGGCGTCGTGGGGGTTCCGATCGCGTTCGTGGGCAGTGGTGAGCGGCTCCAGGATCTCGAGCCTTTCCATCCTGATCGCGTGGTGTCGCGCGTGCTCGGGATGGGCGACGTGCTGTCGCTCATCGAGAAGGCCGAAGAGGCCGTTTCGGCCGAGGATGCGGAGAAGCTCGAACGCAAGCTGCGTCTCGACGAGTTCACGCTGGAAGACTTTCGCGACCAGCTGCGGACCATCAAGAAGATGGGGCCGATCGAACAGATTCTCGGGATGCTGCCGGGGATGGGCAACATCAAGGAACTCGCGGCGAACCGCGAGAAGGTCGACGACAAGCAGCTCGATCGCGTGGAGGCCATCATCAACTCGATGACGCCCCACGAGCGGCGGAACCACCAGTTGATCAGCGGGAGCCGCCGGAAACGGATCGCCAGGGGCAGCGGCACGTCGGTCGAAGAGATCAACCGGCTGCTGAAGCAGTTCGTCCAGATGAAGAAGATGCTCAAACAGATGGGCGGTATGGCGGCGATGGCGGGCGGGAAAAAGGGCGGCCTCGGGATGATGAAGGGGCTGATCGGGCGATAGGAACGAGCTTCCGGCTTCCAGCTGCCAGCTTCCAGCACGACGCTGGCAGCGCAGACGGAAATTGGGCTGGGAGCTGGGAGCTGGGAGCTGGGAGCTATGTTAGCAATTCGTTTGAGGCGGATGGGTTCGAAGAAGCGGCCGTTTTTCCGCGTGGTCGTCACCGATTCGCGCACGGCGCGCGACAGCAGTTTCGTCGAGGTGCTGGGGCATTACAACCCCCGCACGAAGCCCGAGACGCTGGACATCAAGCGGGATCGGCTGGATCACTGGTTGAAGCTGGGCGCCTCGCCGTCCGACACCGTGCGGACGCTGGTGGCCCGGATGCCTCCCGCGCCGGCGCAGCCGGTCGCCGAACAGCCCGCGTCGTGAGCCGCGCGCGCGACGTCGTCGAGGTCGTCGCCAGGGCGCTGGCGGATCGGCCGCAGGCGGTTCGTGTCTCGGAGCGCGCGCACAACGGGCAGACGCTCATCGAGCTGTTCATGGCGCCCGGGGACCTCGGCCGCGTGATTGGACGCCAGGGGCGGACGGCCGCCGCGCTGCGCACGCTGGCCGGAACCGCTGCTGAACTCGAGGGTGCGAAGGTGACGCTGGAGTTCAGGGACGAGCAGGGGCCCTCGCGCACGTAGCAAGTGTCGCTAGTTGAACAGGGCACGCTGATGACGATGAGCTCGGACGATCTGGTTCTGGTGGGCCGGGTGGCACGTCCGCACGGGGTTCGCGGGCAGGTCGTCGTGAATCCCGAAACGGACTTCGTCGAGGAACGCTTCACCCGCGGCCAGGTCCTGCTCATCGGCCCTCCGGACCGGCCGGTCGAACGGGCCATCGACGAGGTCCGGTTCCAGCAGGGGCGTCCGATCCTCACACTCGCCGGCATCGGCACGATGGACGATGCGGAGCGACTCGCCGGGTCGGAGGTATGGCTGCCCCAGGCGTCGCTCGCGCCGCTGCCGCGGGGCACGTACTATCGGCACGACCTCATCGGCTGTGAGGTCCGGGATACGGCGGACGGACTCGTGGGTCGTGTGACGGCGGTGGAAGGGACGCTCGATCGCAGTTATCTGGTGATCGACGGAGATGTGATGCTGCCGCTCGTTGACGGCATCTGTCTCGACGTAAACATGGAGGCGCGGCGCATCGTGGTGCAGCCTCCGGAGGGACTGCTCGATCTGTACCGCTCCTGACCGGTGCCCGGACCCATCGACGGCCGCGCCGCGGAGAGCTCGAAGAACACGGGACCGACGGTGAAGATAGATATCGTCACCATCTTCCCGAAGATGGTCTCGGAGCCGCAGACCGAAGGCATCGTCGGCCGCGCGATCGATCGGGGAGTGCTCGACCTCAGGGTGCACGATCTCCGCGACCACGCGACCGATCGGCACCGCGTCGTCGACGACATGCCGTTCGGCGGAGGACCCGGGATGGTGCTGAAGGCCGAACCGCTGTTCAGGGCCGTCGCGCACATCAGGTCGGACCGGGGGACGCCGGGGGCGGTGGTGCTCACGTCCCCGGACGGTGATCGGTTCACGCAGCACGCGGCGCGCCGGCTGGCCTCCGTGGGGCACATCGTCGTGCTGTGTGGGCGGTACGAAGGCGTCGACGAGCGCGTACGGACGCACCTGGCGACCGAGGCGGTGTCGATTGGCGACTACGTCGTGTCGGGCGGGGAATTGCCGGCCCTCGTGATTGTCGATGCCGTCGCGAGGCTCGTCCCGGGTGTGGTGGGAGACGAACAGTCGGTCGCTGGCGATTCGTTCTCCCGCGGGCTGCTCGACTACCCGCAGTACACGCGTCCGGCCGAATACGAGGGGATGGGGGTTCCGCCGGTGCTGCTGTCGGGGCACCATCGGGACATCGAGCGGTGGCGACGGCGCGAGGCGCTCGCGCGCACGCTCGAGCGGCGTCCGGATCTGCTGGCTGGGCTGTCGCTCGACGCAGAGGACGCCGCGCTGCTGAGGGAGCTGCTGGCGAGAGTGCCGCCCGCGCGGAGCGGGAGCGAATGACAGCCGTCATTCGCCGGTGATCCGGCGGCCGCCAGCTACGGTGTGGGCGGACCTGCCCTATAACGAAGGAGCGTTGTGATGAATGCGGTTGAGAACGTCGAGCGCGGAAACATGGTTGACCGCCCGGCGATCAAGCCAGGCGACACCGTCAAGGTCCATGTCAAGGTCCGCGAGGGCGACAAGGAGCGGATCCAGGTGTTCGAAGGAATGGTGATCGGGATGCACCGCGGCGGCTCGCGCGCGACCTTCACCGTGCGCAAAGTGTCGTTCGGGCAGGGCGTGGAACGCATCTTCCCGCTGCATTCCCCCGTCATCGACAAGATCGACGTCGTCCGCACCGCCCGGGTGCGCCGCGCGAAACTGTATTTCCTTCGCGAGCTGAAGGGCAAGGCTGCGCGCATGAAGGACGTGACGCAGAAGAAGTCCACCGCGTAGCGACGGCCTCCCCTCGTGGTGAAGGTGCGGGCGTTCAGAACTCTCGAGAACACGATCCGGCGACTGGGCTTCAACCTGGTCGCCGGCGTGGACGAGGTCGGCCGCGGATGCCTTGCCGGGCCCGTCATCGCCGCAGCGGTCATCCTCGATCCGCACCGCTACATCCCGCGCATCTGTGACTCCAAGACGGTGACGGCCCTCGAGCGGGCGACGCTATACGCCAAGATCACGCGGGCGGCCGTGGCGTGGGGGGTCGCCGGCGCCGACTCGCAGGAGATCGACGCCGTCAATATTCACCAGGCGTCGCTGCGAGCGATGCATCGCGCCATCCTCCAGCTGGCGCCGCTCCCGGACTTCGTGCTCGTGGATGCCTTTCGCGTACCGGACCTGCCGATGGCGCAGCGCGCCGTGATTCATGGCGACACGACCTGCACCGCCATCGCGGCGGCCTCGATCGTGGCCAAGGTCACCCGCGACCGGATGATGATCGAACTGCACGCCACCGACCCGCGGTACGGCTTCGACCGCCATAAGGGCTACGCCACCCGGGACCACCTCGACGCGGTCTCGCGCTTCGGGTATTCGGACGTCCATCGTCGGTCGTTCCGCCCACAGTCCCTGTTGGTTACGATGGACGGACCCCCCAGCGCAGGCGCTTCCCCGGGAGATCTTCGTGGCCCTCGACCGTGAAGACACGCTGAAGAAGGCGGAGAAGCTGCTCCGCCAGGGCCGCCTCGACCACGCCATCGCGGAATATCTCCGCGTCGTCGAGGACCAGCCCCGCGACTGGAACACCGCCAACACGCTCGGGGATCTCCATGCCCGCGCCAACCAGCCGGCCAAGGCAGTAGCGCAGTATGCGCGGATCGCCGACCACTTTTTCCAGGACGGCTTCTATCCTAAGGCCGCTGCGCTCTACAAGAAGATCCTGAAACTCGTTCCTGACGACGAGTCTGCCCAGCTGCAGCTGGCCGATATTTCAGCGCGGCTCGGCCTGCTGAAAGACGCGAAGACCTACTACGGAGCCGTCGCCGCGCGGCGGCGCACGCAGGGAGACGTGCGCGGGGCGGCGGAAATCGTCGTCCTTCTCGGAGCGGTGGACCCGTCGGACTACAAGGCGCGCACCGCGGCCGCCCAGGCGCTGGCCGAAACAGGGGATGCGGCCGCGGCGGCTGCGAAGTTCCGGGAGCTGCACGCTGATCTCCTGGAGAAGGGGCGTGAGACCGAAGCCGCGGATGCGCTGCGCGAGGCTGTTCGCTTGAACCCGGCCGATGTGCAGGGCCGTGCCCTGCTGGCCAGCGCGGCGTTGACAGCCGGGGATGCGGAGGCCGCACGCGGCTATCTCGATCGCGAGACGGCCGGTGACGATCCAGCGCTCCTGCTCGCGCTCGCGGCCGTCGAGCTCCGGAGCGGCAATGTCGCGATCGGGCGCCAGCTGCTTCAGAAACTGCTGCTGCTCGAACCGGGCCGGCGCGACGACGTCGTCGCGCTCGGATGGACGCTCCGTGAGTCGAGTGCCGACGCCTGCTTCGTGTGCGTCGAGACCGTCGTTGACGCGTCGATCGCGGCCTCGGACTTCGATCGCGCGGCCGCGGTGCTGAAGGGGTTGATCGAGCGCGTCCCCGCACACATCCCGGCGCTGCTGAAGCTCGTCGAGGTCTGCGTGGACGGCGGCCACGAGACCGCCATGTACGAGACGCAGGCGCTGCTGGCCGATGCGTATCTGGCCACGTCGCAAGGCGCGGAGGCGCGGGTCATTGCGGAGGATCTCGTCGCGCGCGAGCCTTGGGAGGCCGCCCACCTCGAGCGCTTCCGCCGCGCGCTCGTGCTGCTCCGGATTCCGGAGCCCGACAGCGTCATCGCCAGCCGCCTGAGCGGCGACACGCCGTTCCAGGCCACCGATCACTTCTCCGGTTTGCTCGCGTGGGACCCGACGATTCCCGCACCCGGTGCGGAACCGGCCGTGACGGCCGTCGCGGATCCGATTGACACTCCGCGCGAGCCGCCGCCGGCGGTGGCCACGCGTGACCCCGGCGCGCC
>JANMCN010000276.1:0-75957 GCA_031361295.1 Acidobacteriota bacterium
GCTCGCGATCGCGGTGGTCGGCTTCCTGGTGTGGGGGCATCACATCTTCGTCGCCGGACAGTCGGTCTACGCCGGGATGCTGTTCTCCATCCTGAGTTTCGTCGTGGCGGTCCCGTCGGCCATCAAGGTGTTCAACTGGACGGCGACCATCTACAAGGGCTCGATCAGCTTCGACTCGCCGATGCTCTATGCCTTTGGCTTCCTCGGGCTGTTCACGATCGGCGGCCTCACGGGCCTGTTCCTGGCGGCCATGGGACTCGACATCCACGTGCACGACACGTACTTCGTGGTCGCGCATTTTCACTACATCATGGTCGGCGGCGCCATCATGGGCTACCTCGGCGGGCTGCACTACTGGTGGCCGAAGATTTCGGGCCGGCTCTATCCGGAGCCGTGGGCGAAGTTTGCCGCGCTCATGGTGTTCGTCGGATTCAATCTGACGTTCTTCCCCCAGTTCGTGCTCGGATATCTGGGCATGCCGCGCCGCTACCACGTCTACCCGGACGAATTCCAGGTGCTCAACGTCGCCTCGACGCTCGGCGCGACGGTGCTGGCGATCGGGTATCTGCTGCCGATGGTCTATTTCACGTGGTCGATCTTCTGGGGTCAACGCTCACCAGCCGATCCGTGGGGCGCGAAGGGGCTCGAATGGGAGATTGCCTCGCCGCCGCCGACCGAGAATTTTGCGGTGACACCGATCGTGACGCACGGCACGCATCAGTACGCGCACAGCAAGGAGGTCGGCATTGTCTGACGGTCACGCGACCTCGGAGCACTATCCGGGACCCGTGCACGGGCGGCCAGTGCACGCCGAGCCCGGGTATGCGGGGCGCTCGGGAGACGTCCATGCGCACGCGCCCCACGATCCCCGGCTGCAGCACCACTTCGACACCATGGCGCAGCAGGCCGAAGCCTCGACGCTCGGCATGTGGGTCTTCCTCGTCACCGAGATCATGTTCTTCGGCGGCCTGTTCATGGCGTACCTGGTCTACCGGACCGCCGCGCCGTCCGCGTTCCAGGAGGCCAGCCACCACCTGAATGTCGTCTACGGCACGCTGAACACGGCCATCCTGATCATCAGCTCGTTGACGATGGCGCTTGGCGTCCGGGCGGCGCAGACGAGCGCGCCGCCAAGGACGCAGGTGATGTGGATCGTCGCGACGATGGCGTTCGGGGCCGCGTTCCTCGGCATCAAGGCGATCGAGTACACCGAGAAGTTCCGCGACCACATCGTCCCCGGCCCGAACTTCCGCTGGGAAGGCTTGTACCCGCGGGGCGCGGAGATGTTCTATTCGCTGTACTTCTGCATGACGGGGCTGCACGCGCTGCACATGGTCATCGGCCTCGGCATCATGACGTGGCTCGCGATGACGGCCCTGCGAGGCCGCTACAGCGCCGCCTACTACACGCCGGTCGAGGTCGCCGGCCTCTACTGGCACTTCGTCGACATCGTGTGGATATTCCTGTTTCCGCTGCTCTACCTAATCGGCCGCCATTACCACGCGGCCTAACGAGAACAAGGGACTATGTCTGCTGGTCACGTCGCGCCCAAGAGCATGTACTACATGGTCTTCCTGGCTCTCCTCGTGGGGACCGGGCTGACCGTCGCCGCCGCGTTCGTCGACATGGGGGCCATGAACAATGTCGTGATGCTCACGATTGCGCTCATCAAGGCCACGCTCGTGATCCTGTTCTTCATGCACGTGCGATGGAGCACACGCCTGACGTGGGTGGTCGCGATGGCCGGCTTTTTCTGGCTCCTCATCCTCTTCGGCGTGACAATGGGGGATTACATGACCCGCGGCTGGATCGCGGGCACGCTGCGCTGAGCGGCGGCGTCTCGGCAGCGCAGGGCGCGCCGCGGCGCGCCTTTTGTCGTTCCAGGCGGGTCCACCGCAGTTCGCCGCCGCCTGCCCGCCACTGGCCGGACCGGGCTGAACCGGCAGGCCGGCCGTCACGTAACTGTGGCTATACTGACTTTCGAGCGTACCGGGCGGACGGCACGGCCCGGACGTGAACCCGCCGGGCCGATCAACGCGTCCAAGCCAGACATCTTCAAATCCTGTGACGAACCTCAGAGACGACCTCGCTTCGCTTCGCATCGAACAGAGCTCGCGCGCGGGAGGCGCCCGCCGCGGCGTCTGGGTGGCCGTCGCCGTCCTGGTACTCGCGCTCGGAGGGGCCGGGTGGTACTGGTCCCAGCGCGTCGAGGCGGCGGAGGTCAGGACGGCCGTGATCGCGGCCCGGAGCGGCACGGGCGTCACCGCCGGGGCGGTGCTGAACGCGTCAGGCTACGTCACGGCGCGGCGTCGGGCCACGGTCTCGTCGAAAGTCACCGGGAAGGTGCTCGAGGTGTTCGTCGAGGAGGGCAAGCCGGTCCGGGCGGGCCAGGTGCTGGCCCGGCTGGACGACGCGCAGGTGCGCGCGGCGCTGGCGGTCGCGGAGGCGCAGCTCGAATCGGCGCGCCGCGGAGCGGCGGAAGATGAAGCGCGGCTGCGCGAAGCCGAGCTGACACTCGGCCGCCGTGAGCAGCTGATCCAGCAGCAGGTCATCGGACGGGCGGAGCTGGACTCGGCGCGCGTCGGGGTCGAGTCGCTCAAGGCCCGGATCGCGCTGGCGGAGCAGCAGGTGAAGGTCTCGGAAAGCCTGGTCGCCCAGCGGCGAACCGACCTCGCCGACATGTCGGTCCGCGCGCCCTTCGACGGCGTCGCGATTTCCAAGGACGCGCAGCCAGGCGAGATGATTTCGCCGGTGTCCGCGGGCGGCGGCTTCACCCGGTCCGGCATCGGGACCATCGTGGATATGTCATCGCTCGAGATCGAAGTCGACGTCAGCGAGAGCTACATCAACCGCGTGCACCCGAACCAGCCGGTCGAAGCCGTCCTCGACGCCTACCCGGACTGGCGGATCCCCGGCCATGTGATCACCACGGTGCCGTCGGCCGATCGGCAGAAGGCCACGGTCCGGGTGCGCATCGGGTTCGAGCAGCTCGACCCGCGCATTCTCCCGGACATGGGCGTCAAGGTGTCCTTCCTGACCGAGCGTGCGCCAGCGGCCGACCACGTGCCGGAGCGTCCCCGGCTGCTCGCGCCCAAGGCCGCGGTCAGATCCGCCGACGGGCGCGAGATCGTCTTCGTCGTCCACGACGGACGCGTGGAGCGCCGGGCCGTCAAGGCGGGAACGACGGAGGGCGACCAGGTGGAAGTCGTGTCGGGCGTCACCGCGGGCGAGCAGGTCGTCATCGATGCCCCGGCGACGATGAAAGACGGCGACAGGGTGACGGTCAAGGAGCGGTGAATGGACACGCTGGTCAAGATCACGGATCTGCACAAGGTCTACAAGCGCGGTAACGAGCGCATCGATGTCCTCGCGGGTGTCACCCTCGACATTCCGTCCGGCGACTTTCTCGCGTTGATGGGTCCCTCGGGATCGGGCAAGACGACGCTGCTCAATCTGATGGGCGGCCTCGACACGCCGTCGGAAGGCACCGTGGAGGTCGCGGGCGACCGGATCGACAAGATGTCGGGCGGCAGACTCTCGGCCTGGCGCGCGCGGCACATCGGGTTCGTCTTCCAGATGTACAACCTGCTGCCGGTGCTGACCGCCGCGCGCAATGTCGAGCTGCCGCTGCTGCTCACCAAGCTGGGGTCGTCGGACCGGAAGCGCCGGGTGGACGTGGCGCTCTCCGTGGTCGGACTCGCCGAACGTGCGCAGCACTACCCGCGGCAGCTCTCCGGCGGACAGGAACAGCGCGTCGGGATCGCCCGGGCGATCGTGACGGATCCCACGCTGCTGCTCTGCGACGAGCCTACGGGCGACCTCGATCGGAAATCCGGGGACGAAATTCTCGATCTCCTGCAGACGCTGAACCGTGAGCATGGCAAGACGATCGTGATGGTCACCCACGACCCGCATGCGGCGGCGCGCGCGAAGCGGACCCTGCACCTCGAAAAGGGCACGCTCGTCCCCGAGGTGGCCGCATGAAGTTCTTCCCGCTCATCTGGCGCAACCTGGGACGACGGAAGATCCGCACGATCTTCACGCTCCTGTCCGTCTTCGTCGCGTTCGTGCTGTTCGGGATCCTCATGGCGATTCGCGTGGCGTTCAGCGGCACGATCACCATCTCCGGCGCCGAACGGCTCGTGATGATCGACAAGATCTCGCTGATCAATCCGATTCCTCTCAGCTACCAGCAGCGGCTGCAGTCGGTCGAAGGCGTCAAGGACATCACACACGCCAACTGGTTCGGCGGCATCTACCAGGAGCCCAAGAATTTCTTCGCGAACATGGCCGTCGATCCCGAAAGCTGGCTGCGCATCTACCCCGAAGTGGCGATGCCGGAAGACCAGAAGAAGGCGTGGCTCGCTGACCGCACGGGCGCGGTGGTCGGCATCGAGACCGCCAAACGCTTCGGCTGGAAGATTGGCGACCGCGTGCCGCTGCAGGGCGTCATCTACCTGCGGCCGGACCGGGGTCCGTGGGAGTTCACGATCCGCGGGATCTACGAGTCCCCCGAAAAAGGGTTCGACAACAGCCAGTTCTTCTTCCACTACGACTACGTCAACGAAACACTCAGGAACCAGGCTTACGGCCACGATCAGGTCGGCTGGTACGTGATCAAGGTGGCCGACCCCAGCCAGTCGGAACCGCTCGCTCAGAAGCTCGATGCGATGTTCGCCAACTCGCCGTCCGAGACGAAGACGTCGACGGAAAAGGCGTTCGTCGCCGGCTTCGCCAAGCAGATCGGCGACATCGGCCAGATCATGGTGTGGATCGCGACGGCGGTGCTTTTCACCATCCTGCTCGTCTCGGCGAACACCATGGCGCAGGCCATACGGGAACGGACCAACGAGCTGGGCGTGCTGAAGACGCTCGGGTTCAGCGACGGGCGGATCCTGGCGCTCGTGCTGGCCGAGTCGTGCCTGGTCGCGCTCCTCGGCGGCGCACTGGGACTCGGTCTGGCGTGGCTCGCCATCTCCTACGCCGGCGATCCCACGCACGGCATGATCCCGCCCCTCTACCTGCCCAGGCGTGACGTGGTCATGGGGCTGGCCATCGTGCTGACACTCGGCGTCGCGACCGGGCTCGTGCCGGCGCTCCAGGCCAGCCGGCTGAAAATCGTGGATGCCCTTCGGAGAGGTTGATGATTTCCCAGATTATCGCGGTCACCGCCGTGAACCTGCGCTCGATTCGCCAGCGCCTCGGATCCTCAGCCGTGGCGATCTTCGGCATCGTCGGTGTCGTCATTGTCCTCGTCGGCGTGCTGTCCATTGCAGAGGGCTTTCGGAGCGCCATGCAGGCGACGGGCGACATCGACACCGTCATGGTCATGCGCGCGGGCGCCGACAGCGAGATGACCAGCGGGATGGGCGGCGAGCATGCCCGCATCATCCAGGACAAGCCCGGCATCGCGAGGGACGCCGCGGGTCCGCTCGCGTCGCCCGAGCTGCTGGTCATCGTCAACCACCCGCTGCGCCGGAGCGGCACCGATGCGAACGTGCCGCTGCGCGGCGTCGAGCCGGCGGCGTTCAGGGTCCACACGGAGCTGCACATCATCCAGGGACGGAATTTCGAACCGGGAAAAAACGAGATCATCGCCGGACGGGCCGCAACCGGGCAGTTCGTCGGGCTCACCGTCGGATCCGCCGTCAAGTGGGGCGAGAACACGTGGCAGGTCGTCGGGGTCTTCGAGACGGGCGGTTCCGCCGCGGAGTCCGAGTTGTGGTGCGATGCGAAAGTGCTCCAGCCCGCATACCGTCGCGGCAACTCGTATCAGTCGGTCATCGCGAAACTCGCGTCGCACAATGCATTCGACACGTTGAAAGACGCGCTCACGACCGATCCACGGCTGACCGTCACAGCCATCCGCGAGCCCGAATACTATGCGCGGCAGTCGCAGACGCTGCAGACCGTCATCCGGACCGTGGGATTCGCCATTGCGGGGCTGATGGGGATTGGCGCCGTCTTCGGGGCGGTGAACACGATGTACAACGCGGTGGCGAGCCGCGGCCGCGAGATCGCCACGCTGCGTGCGCTCGGGTTCGGGAGCATTCCGGTCGTCGTGTCGGTGCTGGCCGAAGCCGTCGCGCTCAGTCTCGTCGGGGGCGTCATCGGCGGCCTGCTCGCGTGGGCGGCCTTCGACGGGTACCAGACGTCGACGATGAACTTCCAGTCCTTCAGCCAGGTCGCGTTTGCGTTTGCCGTGACCCCGCCCCTGCTCGCCCGTGGCATGTTTTACGCCGTGTTGATGGGTGTCCTCGGCGGCCTGCTCCCGGCCATCCGGGCCGCGCGCCTGCCCATCGCGACGGCGCTGCGCCAGCTCTGACAGCGCCTGCGGCGGAACCCGCCGCGTAGTGTTTTCGGACAATCGCGATTCAGGCTCAGACACTCTCCGCGGCCCCTGCCGGCACGCACGAACTGTGACCGGCCGTCGGCCGTTCACAGAAACCCCCACGCTACGAATCACTTAGGCTGAGTTTCGACCCGCGAAGACGCGGACCGGACGTGCGTGCCGTCGCCGCGAACGGCGGGTACGGGCGTTGCTCATCAAGGCTGCACAGCAACAGTTGGATCCCCCAGTGGAGGTGAGTCCATGCGTGTCGACCAGATGCTTCAGCGGATTCAAGGTGAGTTCGTCGAGATGCCTGGGCTGCGGCTCACTGCGGCACAAGCGCAGCGACTCTGGGGCCTCGACGCGGAAATCTGCAGCAGGTTGCTCGCCGCTCTCGTGGAAGCCCGCTTCCTCTCGCAGACCCGGGATGGCGCCTTCATTCGTACGGAAGGCGTGCGCCCGGGCCAACTCGCGTCCGGCCACGGGCCTACGCTGGCGGTCGCTTCGTAATCGTTTTCCCGCCGGTGCCGGTACGCTGACTACCTGCCTCGTCAGCCAGATATACCGGCTCGCATCCTCGTTCCCGGGCGGAACGCGCCCGCGGCCACGTTGTTTGTCGGAGAGGGAAGCGTAGCTTTCCTCTCCGACACCACATCCATGACGGCGGCTGGCCGTGAGTGAGCACCAAGGCCCTGCTCCGGTCCCCATCGTGCGGCTCCGAATCCTATTTGAGCGTGTCGACGCCGGTCGCACGCGAGATACGCCACACGGCCGACTCTTTCACGAGCGCCAGCGCAAATTCGCGGGCATCCATGGACTCGGCGGCGTCCGGGCCGCTGCGCTGGACGAAGCTCGCCGTGAGCGTCACGTCCGCGGTTCTTCCACCCGGTCCAACCCGCACCCCGACGTCGTCGAAGCGCAGGCGAAAGGCGGCGGTGCGCCGCTCGAGCCGGGACGCCATGCCCACGAGCGTCGCCCGTCCGACGATGGGCGCTGCGCCCTCACCCAGATCGACCACCACGTCATCGGTGAAGTAACTGCCTATGTCTGCTGCCCGGGCGAGCGTACTCAAGCCGTCGTTGACGGTCATGTTGAGGTCGGCAGTCAGCGCATCCAGGCGCCGCCGAATCACCTGTTCATCGTTCGTCCGCCAGGCCCGCCACCCGAGAACCGCGCAGAGCAGCGCGATCGCGAGGGCCGCGACGCGAACTCGAGGGCTCAAAACACGATCCTCCCGAGAATGCGGTCCGTGTCAACCCGGCCGAAATCGTGGTCGCTCGCCCGCATGCCGCGGTTGTCCCCAATGACGTAATACTCCGCATGCGTCAGCCGCACCTCGGAGACGTCCCAGGGCCGGCGGTTGCGGACGTACGGCTCGAGGAGAGGGATGCCGTTGATCAGGACCTGCCCGTGGACGATCTGGACGCGCTCGCCAGGCAAGGCGACGATCCGCTTGACGTAGACGACGTGCGGGCCGGCGAGCCGGATGGCCACGACGTCACCGCGGGCGGGTGCGCCCTGGACGTAGGCGAGCCGGTTGACGAATTTGAGCGTGCCTGACTCGTACGTCGGGAGCATGCTGATCCCTTGGGTACGAACCGGGATCAGCACCCACCGAAACGTGACGAAGCTTACCGCGGCGAGGACCAGGACCCTGACGGCCGTGCGGCGGGGGTGGGATCCAAAGACGATACGGCGCACCAGGGTCACACGGGCATCCGCGTCAAGATTAGCAGAGGGCTGAGCCGAACAGCGCGTCTCAGTGCAGGCTGGTGGGTTGAGAGAGCCGTCCGCCGAATCCCGGTTCGTGTCGATCGCCGCCGCCAAACCGGAATAGACCCATGCTCGTCTGCGGCGGACGCTCGGGCGCCGTTACGCCCCTGCCCGTGACGCGGGACGCCCGGGCCACGTCAATTCCGCCTCGAGTAAGGCGCGACCGCGGACGCGTCCTTCACGATCGGGACGTAGATCGTCTGGGCGTCGCCGGCCTTCCGGTACACGGGAAAGCCGTCCTTGTCTCCCGCGGACGTGAATCGCGCGGCATCGAAGGGAACAGGCGGTCCGCTGGTGTACCACCGATTACCGGAGTACTCGATGAAGATGGCGTTTGCGGAATCGACCCTCCGGGGAAATCGGCCCGCTCGAGCGGCTCGCTCACCGAGACTCAGGTTCAAGCCGTCCAGTTCCATGCCTTTACCGTAGGTGCCGACCGGTCTCGCGATGGCGTACTGCTCTTCGGCGAGTCCCGCCAGCCGCGGTGGTGCCGCCGCCTGCGGGCCAAACGCGACATCATCGAGGCCTGAATCCGAGGCGAGAGCGACCGGAAACGACGGAGCCGAACTGCCGACCGTGCCGGCAAGTTCGCCCTCACGGCGTCGTTCGTAGGGCTGCATCATGCCGCCCCCGACCGGCACGAACACGACGCTGAATGGTTCAATGGTCGTCCGCGCATACAGAGGAACGCCGCGGAAGTCGCCGCTGCGCACCATTTCGGCAGGGATGAAGTGAACCCGCGGGCCGGCAGGGTAATAGAAGTGCCCTTCGTAGGTAATGGGGATCCCGCTGAGGTACCAGTTTTCCGACTCTGCCGTGATCGACGGCGGCCGCGTGTCTCGGATCATCGGCTGGGCGTCGGCGGCTTTGACGTGGAAAACAGCGACTGCGCAGCCCAGCAGGAATCCGAGTGCTTGCTTCATGACACGCTCCTGCGGTTCAGCTGATACCAACCCCGTGCCAATCGACCGGGTTTCAAGCTCCCGACTGTTTCGACCAGTAGCGAGAGAGCCCCTGCCACGAATAGTCGAGTCGCCCGGCGCGACTGTATCGCTCAGCTTCCTGCTCCCCGACGTGACGCCGCAGCTCGCGCATGGCATCGTCAACGAAGGCGACGAGCCTCTGACCGTCATCGAGCGCTGGATCGGCAAGGAGGCGTCGGACGGTGCCATTCCAAAGCGCCAGCCGCTCGGTCAGGTCCGTGAAGTGGAGGCGGGGGCCATGAAAGGCACCGAAATGCGTGAGGAAGAGCGTGTCTGGTTCCCACGCGAGGATGCGGTCGATGCTCGCGCTCCACGCCACGAGATCGACATCGGGCGGCGGAGTCGGCGGCATCACGCACAGGCGGTCCCCTCGCCGGATTCCGGCGACATCCCCGACGAACGCGATCCGGCTGGACGGATCGAAGAAGCTGATGTGATGAGAGGCATGGCCTGGTGTGTAGGCGACGTTCAGCTCACGGCCACCGACCGTGACCGTCTCCCCCCCGCGCAGGGCGCGGATCCGCTCCTGGGGAACTGGCAGAAACTCGCCCCAGAATCGTTCCATGTCGGCCCCATACAGGCGCGTGGCACTCGAGAGCAGCTTCGCCGGGTTGACCATGTGGGGTGCGCCCCGTTCGTGCACCAGCACTTCGATGGCGGGATTTTCGCGCACGAGCGTGCCCACGACTCCCGCATGGTCGAGGTGGATGTGCGTGAGGAGGATGTGCCGCACATCCCCGATGGCGATGCCCTTCCGCTGCAGCGCCGACCGCAGGCCCGCGGCGGTGGTAGAGGGACCAGGATCGATCAGGGCGACGCCGGCTGCGCCGTGGATGATGGCAGTGGCGATGACCTCGGGGATGCCGAGAAAATTGAGGTCCACGTAATCCACGCCTGAGGCCAGCATCGTCATTCGCCATCTCACTCCGGGACACCGCCCGCCAGCACCTGATCAGGAGGTGCCCTGTCTCGACCCGCGGCCGCGTCGAACCAAGCCTGCTAGAATCATAAGACCGCCATGGCCGGAACCGATCGCCAGACTGAGGGCGAAACACTCGAGCGCACGCGGCAGGAGACGAAAAAGCCCGACCTGTTCAAGGTGCTGCTCCTGAACGACGACTACACGACGATGGACTTCGTGATCGAGGTGCTGGAATCGATTTTTCACAAGGCGCCCGCCGAGGCGTTCCGCATCATGATGGCCGTGCACACCCAGGGCAAGGGCCTCTGCGGTGTGTATCCGCACGAAGTCGCGGAGACGAAAGTCGATACGGTGATGGAACGGGCACGGGAAAACGGGTTCCCGCTCCGTGCCGCGATGGAACCTGAATAGGGCGTCCGCGGGTCTCAGACACAAAGGACATTTTCCGAACGATGTTCAGCCAGGCTCTAGAGATCGTCCTGACGGTGGCATACCGGGAGGCCACCTCCAGGCGTCACACGCACCTGACGCTCGAGCACCTTCTGTACGCGCTCGCGCACGACCACGACGGCGAGCGCATCCTCGCCGCCTGCGGCGCGGATCTGCCCAAGCTTCGCCGTGACCTCGACAAGTATTTGAAGGAATCGGTCGAGCAGTACGGCCGCGGCCAGCAGAAGGAGCCCGAGCAGACGCTCGCGTTCCGACGCGTGCTCCAGACCGCGGTCCTGCACGTGCAGAGCGCGGGCCGGCAGGAAGTGCAGTCGGGCGACGTGCTCGCCGCGACGCTTCAGCAGAACAAGTCCTACGCCGCGCAGCTGCTCACCGACCAGGGCATCACGCGGCTGGACGTGCTCGAATTCATCACCCACGGCATCAGCAAGGTGCCCTCCTCCGGCGGAGTACCGGCGGACGATGGCGATGGCGGGGACGCGGACGCGGACGCCGGCCAGGGAGAGCGCGGGCCGGCGGCCGCGCGCGACCCGCTGGCCGCGTACGCGATGAACCTGACAGCGCGCGCCAGAGCCGGCGAGCTCGATCCGCTCATCGGCCGCGTGGATGAACTCCAGCGCACCTTGGAGATTCTGTGCCGGCGGCGGAAGAACAATCCCGTGTTCGTGGGTGATGCCGGCGTCGGCAAGACGGCGCTCGCGGAGGGGCTTGCCTCACGCCTCCTGCAGGACGACGTCCCGGATCTGCTCGAGGGCGCCGAGGTCTTCTCCCTGGACACCGGTGCGCTGCTGGCCGGCACGCGGTTCCGCGGCGACTTCGAAGAGCGATTCAAGGCCGTCATCAACGCCCTCGCGAAGCGGCCGATGCCGATCCTGTTCATCGACGAGATTCATTCCACCGTCGGCGCCGGGGCGACGACCGGTGGCACGATGGACCTCGCCACGCTCATCAAGCCCATCCTGACGACCGGACAGTTGCGCGTGGTTGGATCGACCACCCACGAGGATTTCAAGCACATCGAAAAGGATCGGGCGCTCGCACGGCGTCTGCAGAAGATCACGGTCGAGGAACCCTCAACCCAGGAGACCGTCAGAATCCTCCAGGGCCTGCGATCGCGCTACGAAGGGCACCATCGCGTCCACTACACGGACGAATCGCTCGAGGCGGCGGCGAAGCTTGCGGCGAGGCACCTGCGCGACTACAAGCTGCCGGACAGCGCGATCGATTTGATCGACGAGGCGGGCGCGAAAATGCGGCTCAAGACCGGCGCCGCGCACCGCGCGGCTGCGGCGCGCAATCCGGGCGGAGAGACCGCTCCGCCGGAGCCGGCGGAGATCAACGCCGATCACATGGAAGAAGTGGTCGCCCGCATCGCGCGCATACCCGCCAAGCAGGCCTCGTCGTCCGACAAGGACCGGCTGAAGGGCCTGGAAGAATCGCTGGGCCGCGTCGTGTTCGGGCAGGCAGAAGCCGTTCGAAACGTGGCGCGCGCGATCAAACGCTCCCGTGCGGGCCTCGGCCAGCCGGATCGCCCGGCCGGATGCTTTCTGTTCACGGGTCCGACCGGCGTCGGCAAGACCGAGCTCGCCAAGCAGCTCGCGCTCCATCTCGGCAACGAGTTCATTCGCTACGACATGAGCGAATACATGGAGAAGCACGCGGTCGCCCGCCTGATTGGCGCACCCCCAGGGTACGTCGGGTTCGAACAAGGGGGCCTGCTCGTCGACGGCATCCGGCAGCATCCGTATGCCGTACTGCTGCTGGATGAAATCGAAAAAGCTCATCCCGATATCTTCAATATCCTGCTGCAGGTGATGGATCACGCGACGCTCACCGACAACAACGGCCGGAAGTCGGACTTCCGCCAGGTGGTCGTGATCATGACGTCGAACGCGGGCTCGCGCGAGCTGAGCAATGCGAGCATCGGGTTCACCGAGGCGGGGGCGTCGGACCGGGTGCTCGACGCGAGACAGAAGGCCGCCCAGCAGCGCTCGAAGAGCGCGATCGAAAAAGTCTTCAGCCCGGAATTCCGCAACCGCCTCGATGCGATTGTCTCGTTCGATCCCCTCACGCCCGCGGTGATGGAGACGATCGTCGAGAAGTTCATCCTCCAGCTCGAAGCGCAGCTCGCCGAACGGAGTATCGCGATCACGCTCGAGCCGGAGGCGCGGGCCTGGCTCGCGCAAAAGGGCTACGATCCGGTCTACGGCGCGCGGCCCCTTGCGCGCGTGATCCAGACCGACGTCAGGGATCCGCTGACGGACGAGATTCTTTTCGGACGTCTCGAGTATGGCGGGACCGTGACGATCCGCTTCGAGGACGGGCGCCTCGCATTCGGGTTCGACGCGCGCACGCCGCCCACTCCGGCGCCCGCCCACTGAGCGCGCCCCTATGGACAACGAACACGACATTCCCGTGAAGGTCGTCGACCGCCGCTGGTGGGCGCGGCAGGACGATGGCAGCGCGCCTGAACCACGGGGCGGATCGAAGCCTACCTACGTCGAAGATCTGGAGCGGCAGCTGGCCGAGAAGGATCGCATCGCCCAGGAATACATCGCAAAATACCGACAGGCGTCTGCCGAGTTCGAGGAGTCGCGACTGCGCCTCCGACGCGAGATTTCCAAGGACGTCGAGCGCGGACGGCGTGAAATCCTCGCGGATCTTCTCGACGTCGTCGACAACCTGGATCGCGCGCTGGACGCGGCGCGGCAGTCGCCGTCGCCCGAGGCGCTCCGGCAGGGGGTCGAGATGGTGCAGCGCCAGTTCCTCGCCAAGCTCGAAGGACTCGGCGTTCGACGCATCGACGTCGGCGGCGCGCCATTCGACCCTTCACGACACGAAGCGGTCTCGACCGTTCCCGCGCGCACGGCTGCGGAGGACGGACAGGTCGTCGGTGTGGTGCGCCACGGCTACACGATCGGCTCGGAGATCCTTCGACCGGCTTCCGTGGCCGTCGCCAGGACCCCGGACTGAATCCTGCCACACAGGCCGCTCCAACACCCTGGCGTCAGCGGCTCGCCCCTGGTCTGACAGCGACGCAGCTCGACGCCAACATGCGGCCGAACGGCCGCGGCGCGGAATTACGGGCGGTACGATCAGACGCCCGACGGGTCGAGACGGTGCCCTCCGCCGGGCCGGCGCCATTTCAACCGCGCTGGTTGATTTGCTGGAACACCGCGTCGAGGTCGTGGCGGGACGCCATCCTGACCTGCTCGGCGAAGCCGTAGCCGATTTCTGATTCCCCCGCGGCGAGCCTCAGCATGACGGCGTCCACGAATTCGTCCACGTTCACGCCAAAGGTATGGAGCCCCGGCCCGCCGAGGTCCGTGTCCACCGCGGGCGGCGCAATCTCGATGACCTTGATGGGTGTCGACGCCAGCTGGTGACGGAGCGACAGGGTGAACGAGTGGAGCGCGGCCTTCGTGGCGCTGTATACGGGCACCCTCGCCAGGGGTGTGAAGGCCAGACCTGACGTGACGTTGAGGATGCCGGGGTCCTTCTGCTGCCGGAGGTGCGGAATCAGCAAGGCGGCCAGGTGAACCGGGGCTTCGAAATTGATCGCGATCTCCGCCTGCGTGAGTTCCCAGTCTCCGTCGCCGTCCTCCAACCTGAGGACGCGCTGGACCCCTGCGTTGTTGACCAGAACATTCACGGCGGGTACGTCGTTCATCACCCAGGCCGCCAGCGCATGCCGGTCCGCCCGGCGGGAGAGGTCGCAGACGCGCGTCAGGAGGCCAGGGAGGCGCTCGCGCGCGTCGCGCAGCTTGTCTTCACGCCGTCCACAGATCGCGACCGTGCTGCCGGCGCGGTGGAACCGGTTCGCCAGCGCCAAGCCGATGCCGGACGCGCCGCCGGTGATGAGGACCGTATTCGACGAGAGGTTCATTCGATCTCCAGTGCCTGCAGTTTAAAGTAAGCTCGGCGCATGATTGTTCGTCGTGTGATGCTCGCGCTCGCGGCGGTGCTGCTGGCGCCACCGGTCATCCACTCGCAGGTTCCCGCACGGCTGCGTGGCTTTACGGCGGTGGCCACGGAGGCCGAGCGCAAGCTGGAGCGGCAGTTCCGCGCATCGCCGAGCCCGGACAGGCTGCGCGAGTACATGCGCGTGATCACCGCGGAGCCGCATCATGCCGGCAGTCCCGGCGGCCGGAGAGTCGCCGAGTACATCCTTGAAAAGTTCAAGTCGTGGGACCTCGACGCGTCGATCGAGCCGGCCGAGGCCCTGCTGCCCTACCCCGTCGAGCGCACGCTGGAGCTGGTCGGCCCCGAACACTTCGTTGCCGCGCTGAAAGAGCCGCCGATCGCCGCAGACAGTGACTCGGACGACGAGGGACAGCTGCCGACCTTCAATGCGTACTCCGCCGACGGGGACATCACCGCCGACCTCGTCTATGTGAACTACGGGATTCCCGAAGACTACGAACAACTGAGGAAGCTGAACATCGACGTCACGGGAAAGATTGTACTCGCGCGGTACGGGCACAGCTGGCGCGGAATCAAGCCGAAGGTGGCGGCCGAGCACGGTGCGGCAGGCTGCCTCATCTACTCGGACCCGCGTGACGACGGCTTCTTCCAGGGGGACCCGTATGCCGAGGGACCGTGGCGCCCGGAACAGGGTGTCCAGCGCGGAAGCGTCATCGACCTGCCGGTTCAGCCGGGCGATCCGCTGACGCCTGGCTGGGGGGCCGAGGCCGGAGGCCGGAAGCTCGATCGCCGTGAGGCCACGAGCCTGATGACCATCCCGGTGCTGCCGATCTCGTACGGCGACGCCTTGCCGCTGCTGCGGAACCTCAAGGGAATCGTCGCCCCGGAGCCCTGGCGGGGCGGGCTGCCCGTCACGTATCACGTCGGTCCTGGACCGGCGAAGGTCCATCTCAAGCTCGCGTTCGACTGGCAGGTCCGTCCCCTCTACAACGTCATCGTACGGATTCCGGGCTCCGAATTCCCCGATGAATGGATCGTCGCCGGCAACCACCATGATGCGTGGGTCAACGGCGCGTCGGATCCGACGAGTGCGAACGTGGCGCTGATGGAAACCGCGCGCGGACTTGCGGGACTCGTGAAGGCCGGCTGGCGGCCCAGGCGAACGCTACTCCTCGCCTCGTGGGACGGCGAGGAGTTCGGGCTCATGGGATCGACGGAGTGGGTGGAGAAGCATCAGGATGAGCTCCGGCGAAAGGCCGTCGCGTACATCAACAGCGACAGCACCGGAAAGGGCTGGCTGGCGATGAGTGGATCGCACTCGCTCCAGGCTTTCATCAACGAGGTCGCGCGCGATGTCGACGACCCCCGCGGATCAGGCCTGAGCGTACTCGAAGCCAAGCGCACTCACCTGGCCGATCAGGCGAAGACCTCCGCTGAACGGGATGCCGTCCGGGCGTCGCACGACATCGCGATCGATGCACTGGGCTCGGGGTCCGACTACACCGCGTTCCTCGATCACCTGCAGATCGCATCGCTCGATCTTGGATTCGGCGGAGACGACGGCGGCGGAATCTATCACTCGATATACGACTCGTTCTATTGGTACTCGACCTTCTCCGACGGCAGCTTCGTCCAGGTCGCCGGGCTGTCGCAGACCATCGGCACCGCACTCTTGCGGCTGTCGAATGCGGACATCCTGCCATTCGAGTTCAACGGCACCGCGGGGGCGTTGCGACAGTACACCGACGAAATCCAGAGGGCCGCGGCCGCCGGCGCAGCGCCCGGAACCAGGGAGCTGGACCTCGCCCCGCTGAGGACCGCCATCGCAAAGCTCTCCAAGTCCGGGAACGAATACGAGCGGGCGCTGGCACACGTGCCGGAGGGTGGGAACCGGTCGATGAAGACACCGCACCTCGCGGCGCTGAACGGCGTGTTGTATTCGACCGAACGTGCGTTCCGCTACGAGCCGGGCCTGCCGCGGCGGCCATGGTTCAAGCACCTCGGTTATGCGCCGGGGCTCTATACCGGCTATGCCGTGAAGACGCTTCCCGGCATCCGGGAAGCTGTCGAACAAGGCCAATGGGACGAGGCCGGCCGGTTCGTGGCGATTGTCGCGGGTGCGGTCACCACGTGTGCCGAACACGTGGACCATGCGGCGGCGCTGCTCAAGAAGGCCGGACGCTAAGGCGCAGGCCACAGCACCGCCAGCGCCACAGCGCCGGCGACCACGACGTTCAGGGAATCCACGCCGGCCGCGATCGGAATACGCACTCGGACGTCCGCGCGCTGCAGGGCACCCTCGGAAAGGCCGCTCCCTTCTGCGCCAACGATCACGACGTGGCGCTCACGACCGTGCAGCGACCGCGCGTACGCGTCCAGCGACATCGCCGGGTGACGCGGCGTCAGGGCCACGACGTCGAACCCCGAGTCCCGCAACGACCCGAGCGCGTCGGGCCACGGATGCACGCGCATGAACGGCAGGCGCATCCCTGCGCCCATGGACGTTCGTATTGCCTTCCGGTACAGCGGGTCCCCGCTCGACGGATCGAGGAGAACGGCGTCGGCTCCGAACGCCTCGGCAACGCGGAAGAGGCCTCCGACATTGTCCGGGTTGCCAACGCCTTCCATGCAGAGGAGACGCCGCGCACCGGCAAGCACTGCAGGGGCATACGCCCCGGGCCCGCGCTCCGCCAGGGCGAGGCACCCCCGGTGGAAGTCGAAGCCGGTCAGCGCCTGCATGACCTCTGGGGCCACGACGTGAATGGGGCACCGCGCAGTGGCGAGCGTGGCGGCAAGCGCGTTTCTGGCGGCCGTGGTGAGAAGGATCGACCTGATGCGGAAGCGATCGCCGAGGATGAGCCGTTCGACGACGAGCCGTCCCTCGGCGACGAACAGGCCGCGGTCGCGCAGCCACGCCGGATCCCCGACGTGGATGTACTCATCCGCGCGCGGATCGCCGGCGGGGTCGATACCGTCGGCCACTACTCGGTGCGCACAACCGAACGGCGGCTCCGGTGCCGGTCGATCACGTGCTGACCGAGCCGCTTGCTGAGGAACACCTTCGATTCGCCGGCCTCGAAGGGATGCGGCACGAAGCGGATCACGTCGAATTGCAGCTGCGCGAGCGTGCTGCGCATCTCGTAGAACCGGTTCTTGGTCTTGACGAGAATTTCGTCGAACCCGTTCGCGAGCGCCCAGACCTCCTGCTCCTCCGTCAGCGCGCGAAAGTGCCCCTGGCCGCGCCAATCGCTGCGAGTGCCACCAATCCACTGGTACAAGACGCGGCGCCCGTCGAATACGACACAATCCTCGAGCTGGGCCACGAGATCGGCCAGCTTGGGATCGCTCTCGTTCACCCGCAGCTCGTGGGAGACCTTGAACGACACCGGCACGACCATGCCGGGGTCATCGGGCAGCGGCGCCTCCGCCATCAGAATTTGATGGTCGCGATCGCGCAGCCGCTGAATGACTTCGGCGGCCGTCTTCTTCCTGGGAAAATCCAGGAAGAACTCTTCGATGTACTGGATTTCGAGCGCACCCTGCTGCAAGGCGTACTGCTTCAGAAGATATTCCACGGGTGCTTATCATAACCGACAGAGCGTCGAGCCCCGAATCTCTAACCGACCCCCCGCCAGTTCGGGTTGACGCGCGCATACAGCGCCTGGTCGCGAGGAGTGCCGTACTTGACGCTGCTGGACTTGAGGATGGCCTCGCGCACGAATCCCGCCTTCTCGAGGACGCGAATCGAACCGAGGTTTTCGGCGAACGGCAGTGCGAAGAGCCGCAGGAGGTTCGCGCTCGCGAACAGGTGCTCCGTCACGAGCACCAGCGCTTCGGTCGTAATGCCCCGGCCCCAGTGTGCCTCACCCAGCCAGTACCCGATCTCCGCCGAGTAACGCTCCACGTCCGTCCCCGCGACGTAGCCTATCGCCCCGGCGGCCTCGCCCCCGACGTCGATCGCAAGATTGGATGAGTCCAGTACCGACATCGCGCCCTTGAGGAAGGCCTGCGCATTGGCGCGTGAGTAGGGATGCGGAAAGCGATCCCGCAACTGGCGGGCGACGTTGACGTTGTTCGCGTGGCGCACCACCGCGTCCGCGTCAGCCATCCGCCACGGGCGGACAGCGCACAGAGCCCCTTCTAATCGCATGCCGTGCACCCGCAGAGCGGATCCGGGCGCCTTACAGCAGCGCGCGTCCCTGGGTTTTCAACCATCGCTCCGACTCACGGAAATCCGGACACGCCGCTTCCACCAGGCGCCAGAACCGCCTCGAATGATTCTGCTCCTTCAGGTGCATCAGCTCGTGCAGCAGCACATAGTCGCTGACCTGCGGCGGCATCTGGACGAGGCGGAAGTTCAGCGCGATTCGTCCGTCACGGGAGCACGATCCCCACCGTGATTTCTGGTTCCGGATCGAGAGTCCATTGACCGCCAGGCCGTGCCGTGCCGCCAGATCTCGCAGCCTGGGGCCCAGCTCGGCACGCGCCACGGCCCGGAGATCCCGTTCGATATCGCCGCGCAGGTCGGACCTCGTGGAACCAACCCTGATCTCCCTGTCACCGTAGCGGACGACGGCGCGGCCCTGCACGTCCGAGACCTCGACGCGGACCCTCTCACCTCTGAACAGGACCGTCGCACCGTGAATCCACTCGATCGGCGCGCAGGCAGACCGGACACGCGCGCGCTCACGATCTATCCACGCGGCCTGACCTTGCACGAATCGGTTCGCCTCCGCGCGAGTTCCGCCCCGGGGAATGGTCACGCGGAGGCCGCCGCCCGGTCGCACGCGAAGGATGTAGCGGCGCGCCCGCCTCACCCGCACGAACTCGATCGCTGGATACGCGTGGGACGGGTCGAGTGCCGGTTCCGGCGCACGGAGAAATGGAAGATCCAGCTGCACAGCGTCAATACGTCCGACGGCGGTGTCCGAGTCCCGCGCAGGTGGGAGGCCGCCCTACCAGCGGAGGAACGGGCGGCCATGGGCTGAGCCCGGCCAGGGGATCGACACGATGATCGCGAGCAGAGCCAGGCCATAGAAGATGGCCGCGACGCGGTGCCGGCGCAACGAGTCGGTGCGTCGGGCGCGCACGCGCCCGGCATGGGCCAGCGCCACGCCGACGCACATGCCGAACACGTGCTCGACCGCCCAGAACCTCACGATCGGGTCCTTCATCACCGCCCGGAAGTGATGCAGCGCCTGGGCGGCATAGGGCGTGAAGAACAGGTACAGCACGAGACCGATCGTCAGCTGCAGATCGAGCGCCATGACGAACCAGAACCCCGCGCGATCGTCCGCACGTGTCCACGGCGCATTCCGCGACGCGCCCAGGACACCGCGGACGGCCGCGAGGAGCCCGGTCAGGATGACAATCCACCGGAGCCACGAGTGGAGGATGAGCGTCGCTGAATACATGGTTGCTCTCTACCGTTCCAGAAGCGCGGCTACTTCAGCCACGGTCGTCCGACCCGCATCGTTCTCGTACCACGTCATCAGCTGTTCGTGCAGCGGTTGCTGCATGACGCTCTTCTGCTGCTCGAGAAACCACGCCTGCGCGGTCGACGGCCGCTCTACCCATGAGCCGACGAGATCCTTGTGCTCGGTCAGCACCACGACGGTCGGCGTCGCGGCGCGACCGTCCGGAGTCAAGTTGGCGTCCAGGGCGGGGCGACCGACCGTGGCATTGACGATGCGCATGGCCAGGCGGCCGGGCGCCGCGTCAACGATCCTGGCGACGTACGGGATGGTGCGAACCGAATCCGCGCACCAGTCCTCCGCGACGGCGAGAATCAGTCGGCGGCTGGGGAGCGCCCGCATGCGGGTGACGATGTCTGCCGTGACGGCGGCTTCGCTGTAACGTTCTCGCCATTCGTCGCGATTGGCGCGGGCCGTCTCCAGGAACTTGGCAAAGGTCAGTCCCCGGCTGTAAAGCGCGTCGTAGTCGGGATCCGCGGGGGGCGCCGCCGCCAGCCGCAGAGAGAAGCCGCCCGTGAGCCCCGCGGCCGCGCACAGGAGCAGCAGGGCGCGAATTGGCATCCGCGCGGCACAGCGGCCATCCTGGCGTCGGAGCGTGCGGGCCATGCACGAATCTTATGCGCACTCGAGCGGGAATGACAGTCCGGGTGGATTGGTTGCTGTGCGGACCGCCGCACCCGCCCTGCGTGTCCGGCTCAGCCCCTGCCGCGCACACCCGAAAGCAATGGGCTCATCCGACCACCGGGAGCCCGGGATCTACCGGTCCTGGTGGAGCCGCACCGCATCGAGCGCCCACATTCCGCGGCCGTAGGTCGCGATCACCACGACGTGATCGCGCCGCTGATACTGCATGTCGGCCACCTGGACTGACGGGAGCGTCGAACCGAGCACCTGCCACCGGCGGCCGCCATCGACCGACACGAACGGGCCGAAGTCCGTCCCGACATACAGGATGTCGGCGTCGGTCGGGTCTTCGCAGATCACGTTCACCGATCCGGCGGGCAGGTTGCTGACGAGGCTCGTGAAAGTCCTGCCGAAGTCTGTCGACTTGTAGAGGTAAGGCGTGAAGTCGTCGTCTTCGCGGCCACGCTGCGCCACGTAGACGGTTCCCTCTGCGTGCTGCGAGGGGGCCACACTGGAGATCCATTTGCCTGCCATCAGACCTTCGGTCACCTCAGACCATCGCTTGCCATCGTCCGGCGTCACGTGCAGCCGCCCGTCGTCCGTGCCCGCATACAGGAGGCCCTGCCGGCGCGGAGACTCCGCCAGCGCCACAATCGTCTGGTACGGGATCCCGGCGGAGCTGCGCGGCAGCATGGCGGTAGCGACGTTGCCGGACAGATCGGCGCTGATGCGCTCCCACGTCTCTCCGCGATCCGGTGAGCGGAAGACGTACTGGTACCCGGCGTAAATCGTGCGGGCCCTGTGGACCGAGGCGATGATGGGCGCCAGCCACTGGGCCCGGAGATCCGGGTCCTTCGGACGAATCAACGCGCTGCGGTGTCCGCCTGTTCTCGTTCTCGGGGCCCCTGCCGCAGGGATGCTCATGTCGTCGCGGGTGAAGTTGCCGTAGAACGTCTGCGAAAAGACGATGTTCGCCTCGGCGGGGTCGATCGCGTGGCGCGACCCTTCTCCGCCCGGGGCATCGACCCAGTCGAGAGCGGGAATGCGGTCGCGGCCGTGCCTCAGGTCCACAGCACCTCGCCGGCTTCCGATATCCTGGATCGATCCGTAAGCCCAGGCCGGATCGCTCGAGTCGAGCGCAACATCGTAGAAGAGCGCGCCTCCCGCGGTCACGGCGTGCTTCCAGGCCGTGCCCGCATCCCTCGACGTGAACACGCCGCCGTCGTTGGCGTCGTACAAGATGGACGGGTTGGCCGGATCGATCCACAGCCCGTGATGATCGCCGTGAGGGACTTTTAGAGCCGTGAACGTCCTGCCGGCGTCGTGCGAGACATTGAGCCCCAGGCCGAGGGTGTAGAGCGTCTGCTGGTCGGATGGATCGACCCGGATCTGCCCGAAGACCCATCCGTAAGTGCCGGAGTGGCCTGACATGAACGCGTTGGACGCCGACACCTTCCGCCATGTCGCCCCCTTGTCGTCGCTGCGGTAGATCTCGGCTCCCGTGATTCGCGCTTCCACAATCGGGCGTTGATAGGAGTCCCGCTCGCCCTGCCGTGCAGCAGCCCCGGCCTCGTAGTTGTCCACGAAGGCGTAGAGAATGCGGGGATTCGATCGGGAGATGTCGAGACCGATGCGTCCGCGGACGCCGGCCGCGGGAAGGCCGGTGTTCGCGTCTGCCCAGCTATCCCCGCCGTCGGTGGTCTTCCAGACTCCGCTCTCCCCGTACCCGGGCTCCACACGCGGATCGCTCCACTTGCGACGAATGCGCTGCCACATGGCGACGTAGAGTGTATTCGGATCGGAGGGATCCATCACGAGGTCGATCGCCCCGGTGCGGGGGCTGCGATAGAAGATGTTTTTCCAGGTGCGCCCGCCGTCGGTGGTCTTGAACACGCCGCGCTCGTCGTTGTCGGTCCACTCGTGTCCCGACGCCGCCACGTAGACCGTCTCCGCCTTCGTGGGATGGACCACGATGCGGCCAATCGTCTGCGTGGCGGTGAGCCCCATGTGCGCGAACGTCCGCCCGCCGTCGATCGACTTGTAAACGCCTACGCCGGGCATGGAGGCGCGGAAGATGTTCGATTCGCCTGTTCCCACCCACAGAATCTCTGGATTCGATGGAGCGACGGCCAGGTCTCCGATGCTGCTCGAGGCATCGTGCTCGAAAATCGGCTTCCAGGTTTCGCCGTTGTCGTCCGACTCCCAGACACCGCTCGTCGCAAAACCGGCATAGATGCGTCGTCCCGACGCAGTGTCGGCAACCGCGATGTCGGTGGCGCGGCCACTGATGTTCGAGGGGCCGAGGTACTGCCAGGGAATTGCCGCATACGGCGAACTGCTCGCCATCGCGCGAAAGGTGTCATACCCCGCCCGCAGGTACTCGGCGTCGCCTTGCGGCAATCGCTGCGGCACGGAAGCCGGGCCGGGCGCGCCCCCGATCACACCGGCGGCCATCGCCGACGCGAGACATCTCCACAGTGTGCTGGCCATGCGCCTCCTTGCGCTGTCGAATTGGCGATCTAACCACATGCGGCGTGAAAACACAGGATGCTATCCTTGCGCATGATCGGCCTGCTTGTGTTTGATCTGGACGGCACCCTCGTCGACTCCCATCGCGACATCGCGAACGCCGCCAATGCACTCGTCGAAGAGCTCGGGGGCGCGCGGCTGTCCGATGCCGCCATTGTCGCGATGGTCGGCGAGGGGGCCGCTCTTCTGGTGCGGCGCGCGCTCGCGGCCGCGGGCATCGATCCTGCGACGCCCGGCGCCCTCGAACGCTTCCTCACGCTCTATGATGCCCGGCTGCTCGAGCACACGCGTCCGTACGATGGCACCATCGACGCGCTCCGCGCACTCGGCCGGCAGGCGCCGATGTCGGTGCTGACCAACAAGCCCCAACGCCCGAGCGAACGCATCCTGGACGAACTTCAGCTGCGGAGGTACTTCGGAGAGGTCATCGGTGGGGACACCGCGTACGGACGGAAGCCGGATCCGGCCGGCCTGCTGCACCTGGCGCAGGCGGCGGGCGTACCCGCGGAGCGGACGCTCATGGTCGGAGACTCGCCGGTGGATTTGCAGACGGCGCGGAACGCGGGAGCGCAGATTTGCCTCGTCCGCTACGGTTTCGGCTACCGGTTCGCCCCCGAGGACTTCCGCGGAGACGAGCGATTCGCGGATTCACCCGCAGACCTGCTGAAGGCGTTCGGCCCGCGCCCGTGAAGGCCCGTCGGCCCGTGTATCAGCGCTCGTAGGACTCGCGCCGCGACGAGGCGGATTGCCTGATGAGGAATTTCTCGGGTTCGGCCCAGAATGCCCCGCGCAGCTCGCCGAGCGACGAGGCGCCGCCGTAGCTGATCGACGAACAGACATGCTTGATCATGTCGCGGACAATTGTCCGGGCCGGGCCGCGTGCAGGCACGCTGATTTCCATGCCTTCCGCGCCAATCGCGTCGAGCTCCACCGTGTCCGCGTCTTCGACGTCGAGCCTGTCCCGAATCGCTTCGAGTGACGCCATCCCTCTCAGGACTTTGAAGGGCACCTTCACCGCTTTCTGCGATTCCGGCAGGACGACCGATTTGTGCACGACTTCGCCGGGCGCCTCTTCGGTGCCGGCGAACGCGCTGCCGAGCATCACGCAATCACCGCCGAAGAGGAGTGCTTCGAGGATCGCGCCGTGCCGCTTGATGCCCCCGTCTGCGATGATCGTGACGTCGGATCCGGCCACGGCCAGCCGGCAGTCGACCAGCGCCTGGACCTGCGGCACGCCGAAGCTCGTGGTCATGCGCGTCGTGCATCCGCCTCCCGGACCGATTCCCACCTTGATGCCATCCGCGCCGCGGTCCTTCAGGAACCGCGCGCCCTCAGACGTCGCGACATTGCCCGCGATCAGCTCGGTATCCGGGAACGTCTTCCTGAACTGCGCCAGCGCCCGTTCCATCACGACCGAATGACCGTGTGCGATGTCGATGACGAGCACGTCCACCCCCGCTCGAATCAGCTCGGTGGCGCGCTCGATGTAGTCACCCGTGGCGCCGATCGCCGCGCCGACCCGCAGGCGCCCGCGCGCGTCGCGCGTCGCGAAGGGCATCCGACGCCGCCGCACGAGATCGCGCGACGTGATCAGGCCGAGAAGGACCCCGCCCCGATCCACGAGCGGCAGCTTCTTCACCTTGCGCTCCACCATCACGCGCTCGGCGCCGTCCGGATCGAGGGGCCCTTCGTGGACGACGAGCTGTGCCACCGGCGTCATCCGATCGGACACGCGCGCGCCGCGGCGGCCGACGAACCGCATGTCTCGCTCCGTCAGCAGTCCGACGAGCCGATGCGTGTCGTCGAGAACGACCAGCGTGCCGACACGCGAGCGCGCCATGAGCGCCGCCGCGGCATCGAGCGACGCGGCAGGGCCGATGCTGGAAGGGTCGGTGATCACGCCGTGCTGCGTGCGCTTGACGATCTCGACCTCCCGGACCTGCGGTTCGATCTCCCCCGGCCGGAAACCACGATCGATGATCCCGATGCCGCCCTCCTCCGCCTGCACGATGGCCATCGGCGCCCGCGTGACCGTGTCCATGTTGGCGGAGACGATTGGCCGTTTGAGCGTGAGCCGGCGCGACAGCTGTGATGCCAGATCGATCGTCGTCGGATCCCGGCGTTCGAGCACGCTCCGCTGGGGCGAGAGGATGAAGTCGTCGAACGTGCATCCGCGCACCGCCTCGAGAAGGCGGCGTCCGACGGCAGCATCGATGGCGGGGAATGCGGACATGCCTCCAATACTACATACTTGGTGAAGTCGTCGGCTATCGGCGATCAGTCAAGCAGTGATCAGTGACCAGTCGCCAGTCGCGAGTCGCCAGTGAGACGCGAATCTGGAACTGGCCAGTGGCTCCAGGTAAACAGAGCCCAGGCCTGAGACGCCCGTGCCGTTGAAAGACATCGAGCAACTGTTACGCGAACGGCTGAAGGGAACACTCCCCGGCATCGAGGCGCAGATGCGTTTCGCTCCGCAGCCGCTGCGACCCGAATGGCGCGCCGGCCACTTCCCCGCCGATTCGCGGACCGCCGCGGCGCTCCTGCTGCTCTACCCTGGCGTATCCGGACCGGCGATTGCCCTGACGGTCCGATCGAGCGGCCTCGCGCGACACGCGGGGCAGGTCAGCCTGCCGGGCGGCGCGACGGATCCAGGCGAGACGCTGGCCGAGGCCGCACTGCGTGAAGCCGCTGAAGAAATCGGGGTCGATGCCGAACGCGTGCGGGTACTCGGAGAACTGACCCCCGTCCACGTGCTGGTGAGCGGGTTCACGCTCCACCCCATCGTGGGCGTGACGGATGGGCGCCCGGACTTCCTGGCATCGCCGGGTGAGGTCCAGGACATCCTCGAGGTGTCGCTGCACGACTTGCGCGACGCCTCGCGAATCCGGCAGGGCACCCGGCTTCGCGAAGGCGTCGCGGTGGAGTATCCCTACTTCGATCTGCTCGGCCACCAGGTGTGGGGCGCCACCGCCATGGTGCTCGGCGAATTCATCTGCCTGCTCGCCGCGGGGGATGCCGCCCCGTGAGCCGGTTGACGCCGCCTCACTTGTTTGGCTGTGGCGTCACGCGAAGGTAAGGCTTTTTCGTCACGAATCCCTTCGGGAACTTCTTTCTTGCGTCCTCGTCACTCACCGAATTCACCACGATCACGTCGTCGCCGTCCTTCCAGTCGGCGGGCGTCGCGACCGAATGCGTGGCAGTGAGCTGCATCGAGTCGATCACACGGAGCAGCTCCTGGAAATTGCGACCGGTGCTCGCGGGAT
Source organism: Acidobacteriota bacterium (assembly GCA_031361295.1). Lineage (GTDB taxonomy): Bacteria > Acidobacteriota > Vicinamibacteria > Vicinamibacterales > 2-12-FULL-66-21 > JALZOC01. The sequence goes on from JANMCN010000276.1 coordinate 26,274, forward strand.
ACGTGAGCGTCAGCTTGACCTTGTTGTCGGGACCGACGATGAACACGGACCGGACGGTCATCGTGTCGCTCGCGTTCGGGTGGATCATGCCGTACAGATCCGCGACCTTCTTGTCAGGGTCGGCGATCATCGGAAAGTTGACGGCGTGACCCGTGACCTCCTCGATGTCCCCTTCCCACTTCATGTGGGAATCCACGGGATCGACGCTCAAACCGATCACCTTCGTATTGCGCTTGTCGAATTCCCCCTTCAGGGCGGCGACGGCGCCAAGCTCGGTGGTGCACACCGGGGTGAAATCCTTCGGGTGCGAGAAGAGCACCGCCCAGCTGTTTCCCTTCCACTGGTGGAAATCGACCGGGCCCTGCGTGGTGTCGGCCTTGAAATTGGGGGCTTCGTCTCCGAGGCGGATGGACATGTCGAACTCCTCTATAGAACAAACGGAATCACACGCGCCGTTCGCGCCTGATAGGCCGGATACTCCGTGTACGTGCGCGCGAGCAGCTGCTCTTCAGCATACATGCGGACGGCCGCTCCCGCAGTTGTCACGATTGCCGCGGCGATGCTGAATCCGGAATGGTAGTCGAGGGCGGCAGCCCAGACGAAATACAGCACGGCGGCGTAAATCGGATGGCGAAGCACGGCGTAAGGACCGCTCATGACGAGGCGTCCTTCGGTCGGGTTCGCACCCGCGTGGAAGCTGCGCGATCCGAACGTGACGCGCGCTGCGACCATCAACCCGATCGCCAGGACCTGCACGCCGAGGGCGACCGCACTGCGCGGTACGAGCTGGTGCTGCTGAACCAGCCCGACGATGCCGGCGACCATCAACCCGAATCCGATCAGGGAGCGTGGCGTCGAATTCATCCGGTCGTGCGTCACCGTCGTCCTCCGGGGACGTGGCTGGACGACGGTTCAGCATAGCGCACGGCGGGATAAAGGGAGGGGGCGCGGCAGCGCGCTGTGGATGACGCCGACACTTGCCGTGTTCGCCCCGACCCCGAGCCCGAGGGTGACGAAGCGGGCCGCCCCCCTGCGCCAATCGCGACGTCGTTCCACGGGGTTGAACGCGGTACAATGGAGGGATATGCGAAGACTGCTCCTGCTGGGTGGGATGATGGTTTGCGTGGCGGGGTGCAAGAGCCCGCAGACCAATTCCGCCGCGCAGCCGACGTCCGCTCCTGCGCCGCTGGCGCTTGCCGCGATGCCCCGCATCGAAGCGGAGCCGATCCTCGGGCACATCAAGGTGCTGGCGTCGGACGAGTACGAAGGGCGTGCGCCGGGCACGAAGGGAGAGGAACTGTCTGTTCGCTACATCGAAGGGCAGTTCAAGCAGCTCGGGCTCGAGCCCGGCAATCCTGACGGCACGTATGTCCAGAATGTGCCGCTGGTCGGCATCACGGCGAAAGAGACGACACCCCTGACGATCACGAAGGGGTCGCAGAAGCAGACGTTCAAGTGGGCCGATCAGGTGGTCGCCTGGTCGAAACATGTCGCCGAGACCGCGTCGCTCGAACAGTCCGATGTCGTGTTCGCGGGCTACGGAGTCGAGGCGCCAGAATTCACCTGGAGCGATTTCAAGGACGTGGACGTGAAGGGCAAGACCATCCTCGTTCTCGTCAACGACCCCGCGGTGCCGGACCCGTCGGACCCCTCAAAGCTCGATTCCAAGGTGTTCGGCGGCGACGCGATGACGTACTACGGGCGCTGGACGTACAAGTTCGAAGAGGGCGCACGGCGCGGCGCGGCCGGGATCCTCGTCATTCACGAGACCGGGCCGGCCGGGTACCCGTTCTCCGTCGTGCAGGGCAATCTTCAAGAAAAGTTCGACCTGGTCACGCCCGACAAGAACAAGAACCGGGCGGCCATCGAGGGCTGGATCACGCTCGAGGCGGCGAAGCAGATCCTGACGATGGGCGGGCAGGACTTCGACGCGCTCAAGAAGCAGGCGCTGACGCGCGACTTCAAGCCGGTCTCCCTCGGACTCAAAGCCTCGCTGGCCCTCGCAAACACCCTGCGCACGATTGACTCTCGGAACGTCGTGGCGAAGCTCGAGGGTAGCGACGCGCGTCTCAAGGACGAGTACGTCGTCTACTCCGCGCACTGGGATCACCTCGGCGTCGGCGCACCGGTCAAGGGGGACCGGATCTACAACGGCGCGCTCGACAATGCGTCCGGAGTCGCCTCGGTGCTCGAGATTGCGCGGGCCTTCACGAAGGTCCAGCCGCCGCCGAAGCGCTCCATCCTGTTCCTGATGGTCACGGCCGAGGAACAGGGCCTCCTCGGGTCACAGTATTACTCGCTCAACCCCTTGTATCCGCTTGTGAAGACCGCCGCCAACATCAACATCGATGGCGTCAACCAGTGGGGCCGCACGAAGGATCTCACCGTCGTGGGCATGGGCGCCTCGAACCTGGACGAATACCTCCGGGTCGCGGCCGCGGAGCAGGGGCGGACGCTCCGCGGCGATCCTGAGCCCGAAAAGGGGTTCTACTACCGCTCGGACCATTTCAACTTCGCGAAGCAAGGTGTGCCTGCGCTCGATCCGGACGCCGGGATCGATTACGTCGGCCGGAGTGCGGACTACGGGAAGAAGAAGCGCGACCAGTACAACAACGTCGACTACCACGCCCCGTCGGACCAGGTGAAGCCCGACTGGGACCTCTCCGGCGCCGCCGACGACGACCAGCTGCTGTTTGCCGTCGGCTACCGGGTGGCGAATGCCGCTACGCGACCCGAGTGGACGGCAGGGAACGAATTCAAGGCCAAGCGCGACGGAATGCTGAAACAACAGTCATCACGCTGACCGCGATCGGTTCAGCTCATTCAGGAAGAGAACACATGCCATATCCAGAGTATTTGATTGCCCCCATGCGTGGGGAAATGACCGCGATGGGAGCCGTCGAGCTGCGCACGGTCGCGGCAGTGGACGACACGGTCAAGAACAGCAGCGGGACGGTGCTGCTCGTGGTGAACTCGGTGTGCGGATGCGCGGCTGGGAAGGCCCGCCCCGGGATTGCCGCAGCCCTGCAAAACGCCAATCGTCCGGACGTGGTGGCGACGGTGTTTGCCGGCGCCGACATCGACGCCACCGACCGCGCGCGGCAGTACTTCACCGGCTACGCCCCGTCGTCGCCGTCGGTCGGGATCCTGCGCGACGGCAAGCTGCTCTACATGATGGAGCGGAGCCAGATTGAAAGCCGGAACGCAGAGATGATTGCGTCAGAGCTCGCGCAGGCGTTCGACAAGTTCTGCGTCAAGCAGACGGCCTGACGCGGGGCACAGCGCCGGCGCGCCGTGCCGGCTAGTGTTCTTTGGGATCTTCCAGGTAGGTGTAGCCACCCAGGCCGTCTTCGTAGAATTCGAGGAGACGGCCTGATTCTTCGTAGCTGATCCGTCCTTCGCGCACCGCGAGCTCGACGTCCTGTCGAAGCTTGCGGACGAGCGTGTCGGCATCGAATTCCACGTAGTCGAGCACCTCTTTGACCGTATCTCCCTTGATGACGGCGTCGAGCACGACGCTGCCTCGCGCATCGAGGCTGACGTGCACGGCGTGCGTATCGCCGAACAGGTTGTGGAGGTCTCCGAGGATTTCCTGGTAGGCGCCGATCAGGAACACCCCGAGGTAATACGGCTCGCCGTTGACCGTGTGGAGGGGCAGGGTCCGCTTCACATCCCGCCGGTCGATGAACTGATCGATCTTTCCGTCCGAATCGCACGTGATGTCGCCGAGGACCGCGTGATGATTCGGGGGCGTGTTGAGCCGGTGGATGGGCATCACCGGGAACAGCTGCTTGATGGCCCAGCTGTCGGGGCACGACTGGAAGAGTGAGAAGTTGCAGAAATACGTGTCCGCCATCGTGTCGTCGAGACCCTGCAGGTCCTCCGGCACGTCGTCCATCTGCGCCACGAGCTTGCGCAGCTTGACGAGAATCGCCCAGTACAGGTTCTCGGCCTGGCAGCGCTGTTCGAGCGGCAGGTAGCCGCCCGTGAACAGGTTGAGCGCCATGTCGAGAGCCTGCTGCGCGTCGTGGAATCCTTCGAGCGCGTTGCGGGCGTTCAGGTTCTGGTAGGTTTCGAGCAGGTCGATGACGGGCTGCTCCGCTTCGTCCGGCTTGATCGAATCAGGAATCTTCTCGTCGCCAAAGGAGGACACGCCCAGCACGTTGAAGATGAGCACGCTGTGATACGCGACGATGGCGCGGCCGCTCTCCGAGATGATGGTGGGATGCTTGACCTTCTCGTCGTTGCAGACGGTCTGGATGTGATAGACGACGTCGTTCGCGTACTCTTCGAGCGTGTAGTTGACGCTCGATTCGAAGTTCGTCTGCGACCCGTCGTAGTCCACCCCCAGCCCGCCGCCGACGTCCAGGAACTCGAGGCCCGCGCCGGCCTTGACCAGCTCCGTGTAGACGCGAGCGGCCTCGTTCAGTGCGCCTTTGACGATCCGGATGTTCGGGATCTGGCTGCCGAGGTGAAAGTGCAGGAGCTTGAAGCAATCCTGCATGCCCCGTGACTTGAGCTCCTCGAGGCCGCGCAGCACTTCGGCGACCGTCAGGCCGAACTTCGACCGGTAGCCGCCCGAGCCCTGCCAACGGCCCCCGCCGCGCGCCGCGAGCTTCACCCGCATCCCGATCTGCGGTCGAACGCCCACCTTTTCGGCGTACTTCAGAATCAGGCCGAGCTCGGTGAACTTCTCGACGACCGGGATGACGTTGCGCCCGATCTTCTGGGCCAGCATCGCCATCTCGATGAACTCCGCGTCCTTGAAGCCGTTGCAGATGATGGGCGTGTCGTTATAAGCCTGGGCCATCACCGCCAGGAGCTCCGGCTTGGAGCCGGCCTCGAGGCCGAACCCATACTCGCGGCCGAAATCGAGCACTTCCTCGACGACCTGCCGCTGCTGGTTGACCTTGATCGGATAGACGCAGATGTACCGGCCGTCGTACTGGTGCTGCGTGATGGCGGCGCGGAACGCGTTGTGGATATCGCCGACCCGGTGACGCAGGATGTCGCTGAAGCGCAGGAGGACGGGAAGCCCGATGCCGCGTAACAGCAGGTGATCGGTGAGCTGCTTGAGGTCGATCGAACGAGCCGGATCCTTGGTGGGATGCACGAGCACGTGCCCCGCCGGTGAGATCGAGAAGTAGCCCTTACCCCAGCGGTCCACCTCGTAGAGATCGGTGGCGTCGCCGACGGTAAAAGCCTCGCCTGTCTTCCAGTTGCGATGGCCTCGCGCGGTGGTGCTGCTCACGCCGTTCATGATACACACGTTTTTTGGATCCCCGTGCGGAATCCGACGGAGTTTCCAGTCTCCAGTTCTCGGTTCCCAGTTCCCAGTTCCCAGTCTCAGTTCCCACGTTTCCAGTTCCCAGTTTTCAATTTCCAATTTCCAATTTCCAGTTCCGGTTATCCCCGTTCCCGGTTTCCAATTCCCGGTTTCCGGTTCGCCGCGCCGAGTCCCGAATCGAGCCGGGTTTCGAGTTTCGAATCCCGAGCCCCCGAGCCCCCGATCCCTATTTCGAGTGTCCGAATCCGGACCCGCGCTGTCCGAGTCCGCTCACTCGCGATGAAAGGTGCCTGCCCCGCAGAACGCCCCTGCCGGCGAGCGAGACGAAGGAGTTCGGGATGAACCGACGGGGTGAGGGACGGAACGCCGAATTCCAAGGACCAGTAACAGTTTGCGGCGGTGGCGACTGGCGCTGCGACCAGCGCTCGTCCTCCGTGGCGGGACGAATGCACCCCGAATGTCGCTTCACGGCAGCACAAAACGTCGCCAGTTACGTCTAACTCACGAGCGGTGCTTGGAAGCTGAGGCTGACCCTCGTCATGAAACCACCGGCCGACCAACGGCTCGACATGTACGGCACAGGCGCGGACCCGCGCCGGCGCAGCCCCACGCCAGGTCTCGCTCGCGGCGGCCGAATCGGCTGCCCGGAGCTTCCCCGGACAACCGGCCTGACCTCGCCCGCGCATGAGAACACGCAGATGAAAAAGATGAGGACGCTCGTTGTCGACGACGAACCGCTCGCGCGTGAGCGGTTGACGTCGCTGCTGTTCACTGAGCCCGACATCGAGATTGTCGGGCACTGCCGCGACGGCGAGGAGGCGATCACGTCGATCATGGAGCTCGCGCCGGACCTGGTCTTCCTCGACGTGCAGATGCCGCTGACGAACGGCTTCGAGGTGATCGAGGCGGTGGGTCCCGAGCGGATGCCGCTCGTCATCTTCGTCACGGCGTACGATCAGCACGCGCTCAGGGCGTTCGAGGTGCGTGCGCTCGATTACCTGCTGAAGCCGTTCGACCGGGAGCGCTTCACAGAGGCCCTGCAGCGCGCCCGCAGGCAGATCGAACGCGATGAAACCGGCGACCTGGGCCGCCGCCTGCTCGCACTCGTGAAAGACCTGCGGAAGGACCAGCCCAGGGCGGAACGCCTCGTCGTCAAGGATGGCGGACGGCTGTTCTTCCTGAGGACGAACGACATCGACTGGATCGAGGCGGCCGGTAACTACGTGCGGCTGCACGTCGGCAACACGTCGCACCTCCTGCGCGAGACCATGAACGCGATCGAGGGACGCCTCGACCCGGAGACATTCTTCCGCATCCACCGGTCGCGGATCGTGAACATGGAGCGGGTCCAGGAACTGCAGCCCTGGCTGAATGGGGAATATTCGGTGTTACTCCGGACGGGGACGCGCCTCATCCTCAGCCGCGGGTACCGCGAAAGGCTGCAGGACAGGCTCAAAGCGTGAGGACGCTGATACGTCCCCCTTGGTCCCACGGACGGATTCGTAATTCGCCGCCAAGGACCGTCAGCCGCCCGACCGCGTTGTCGCGCGACCAGGGAAGATTGCGGCCGGTTTTCGCCGGTACTCTCCTTGCCTCGGAACCCATCGTCCTTGCTTTGGGAGGCACACGATGGATGCGGCCGCAACGCCTCGTACGACTCCGCTGGATCCGCCTCAATGGGCGGTCCGGCCCGGGCGCCTCGCGGTCCTGATCGTGAGCGGAGACGCCGTCGTGCGCGCGATGGCCACGAGGGAACTTGGATATTTCGGCTACGCGGTCACGTGTGCCGTGCACTCGGGGCATGCCCTGCTTGCCTGCCTGACGAGCGCGCGAATCGACGTCGCCTTCATCGAGGCGACCCTGGAGGACATGCCCGGCGCGGAGCTTGCCGGAACTCTGCGGCGTCACCGGCCAGACCTGCGTGTCGTCTTCCTGGCCCAGGCCGGCACACCAGACGCGCCCGGGGTGGTCGTGCGGCCCTTCACGGGGGATAACCTGGCCGCGGAACTCGACGTGCTTACCTTGATGGCATCTTGAACAGCGAATCGTCCGCCGGCACGTTGAACTCCACCTTGTCGAGTGTCGTGGAGGCGCTGACCGTGCCGTTGACGAGCTGGCGAATGCTGAACGGAATCATCCGGCCGTCCACCTCGCGGTAGTCCCCCAGTTGTGTCTCGATGGTGGTCGGCCGTCCGCCGGACGTGACCGTGACGGAGATGGCTCGCTCGAGGCCCGTTGCGGCATCGAGGTAGTACTGCTGCGGAGGCCCCCCTTTCTTGGTGACCGTGAGGTGGAACACGTCATGACCGTCGCGCTGTTCCTTCCCGACGAGCTCGATGCGGTGCCCCTTCTCCTTGTAATCGACGAACACGCTGTCGAACTCCGCGTCCTGACGCGCGTAGGCGGCCTGAGAGCCCGGAGCTTCCTCCGGCGGCTGGGTGGCCCGCTGCATCCACAGCGAGACGCCGTCGAAGGCGCTGACCAGGGTCTCGCCGCCCGTCGCCTGTTCCCGTCGCATCATGTTCGGACGTTTCGCAAGCATCGTGATCGTGGCGGTCCTGGCCGCGGCAGCCGGGTCATCGGTGGCGCTGACGTGGCCGGTCATCCGGACGGTCGAGGTGGCCCGGATCTTTTCGAGGCCTCCCTTGGCCTTCAGGTTCATCCCGATGACTTGCTCCAGCGTCTGGGCGCTCGCCACGGACGGCATCAGGCATGCCGCTACCCCGAGGGCGGCAATCAGGGTGAGTGTGCATCGCATGGAAGATCTCTCCAAGGAGGGAAGGCGCTGGATCCTCAATTGTTACATACAGCTGTGCGTCTGACGCCGTACATACCAGAACGCATGAGGACGGTCGCCCGTGCCTCACGCGTTCTCGAAACCCGCCGTGCGTGCGTCCGCTACACGCGTCGGCGAACCATCATCCGGTAGACCGCCAGAAGGATGATGGCGCCAAGAATGGACATGATGTAACCGGCGCCCGAGCTCTGGTTGGGACTGCCACCCGTAAATGCGCGGCCGATAAAGCCCCCGATGAGCGAGCCGGCGATACCGAGCAGTATGGTGACGATGAACCCGCCCGGATCCTTTCCCGGCATCACAAGCTTGGCGATGAATCCGACCACCAACCCGAACACGATCCACGACAGAATAGCCATCGCTCGTCCCCCCTTCGTTCCTCGGCCGAGTCCTATGCAAGCGGGCGACCACAGCGCAATGGAAGAGGCGCCTGAAGTGGGTTCCGGCTTCGGGGTTCGGATCCCGGACACTCGTGGCCCGGAGGTCCGAGTACGGCTGAATTCGCGTTCGGCAACGGCAAACAACGGGACCGGACCGCTGCGATCAGGCGAGCCGGAGTCGGCACCCCTCGTGTTCCAACAGCCAGCGTTTGCGGTCCAGGCCACCCCCGTACCCCGTGAGAGTCCCGTTCGAGCCAATGACGCGGTGGCACGGGACGACCAGGGCCACGGGGTTCGCGCCGTTCGCGGCGCCAACCGCGCGTACGGCACGGGGCGCGTCGATCGCACGCGCCAGTTCGGCGTAAGAGGCCGTGCGTCCGGCACGGATCCGGCGAAGACCCGCCCAGACCTTCTTCTGGAAGGACGTCCCGGTGAGCTCGACCTCCAGGCGGTCGAGCGCCTCGAGGTCGCCGGCGAAGTAGGCCAGGAGCGCGGTGACCCCGCCGCCCGGATCGCCGTGGATCTCGATCGATTCATCCGGATAGCCACGCGCCAGGCGATCGCGGACAGTCCGATCGTCGGCGTCGAACTGCAGCACACACACGCGCGCATCGCGGGCGGCCAGGGTCAGCGGCCCCACGGGCGACGCGATCCGCGCGATCCCGATCACACTGGCTATTGTACTGAGGCTCGGCCGCGCGGGAATCGCATTCCCGGTCATGGGGCAGGGGCTCTTCGTCGTGATCTCCGGATTCGGCTCGCAGTGCCCGCCCTCCGGCGGAGGCCGGATCGCGAACCTGGCAGGGTCCTCGACGCCCGGTGAGGACGTCGGCGGCGTGAATCAGGCGTGGGCGCGGCGATCCTGAACGGCGAAGAGCGTGGGCATCCGGTGTTGGAGGAAGGCGACGGCATGGCTGCCGGGAGACGCTCCGCTGAAGATTGTCGAAAGCGTGAAGTAGACGAGCCCTGCGATGCCTGTCGACGCCCAGAAGCCGGCACCGACGATCGCCGCACCGGCGCCAGCCAGGGAGAGCGTGCATGCGATGTCGATCGACGCGGACACTGTGCGCGGCGCGAGCCGGATGCGGCGTGCCCTCACTTCCGCCTTGCGCTCGCGTGCCACGGCGCGGCGATCGCCCTGGGGCGGCAGCAGCGACGCCTCGTCGACGCTCTCCGGGTCGTGGCCGATCAGCTCGGCCTGCGCCTTGATGATGCGCGCGACGCGGCGGTCTCCGATGTCGGGGAAGAGCCGGCAGAATTCATCGACGACTTCGTCGGCGTCGAGGCCGATCGCCTTGGCATAGTCGCGCACGAACGCGCGCGCGAAGATGCCCGACGGCCATTTCGAGAAATCGTTGCGCTCGAGACCGATCCAGAGGTCGGCGCCGACCTTGGTGACGGTGACGATGGTGCCGAGCGAGATGCCGCGACGCTCACGTTCGCTGCGCAACCGGGGTCCGAAGGTATCGTGTTCCGACATAGCGGGGACCATGTCAGGGAGCAATTTCCAGGCCGGCCGGCCGAGCTCGAATTCCTCAATGTTTGTGCGGCCGACACCGAAACGTACGTGCAGTTTTGTAAGCGACATCCAAATCCGGAATCCGGATCGTTGGTTTTCTCCGCCCCGCTTTGCGTTTGTCAGACGCGCCTGAGATGATCGGGTGATGCCGACGCTCTGTCTGTCGCTCCACGCCGGCTATGGGTGCCGACACACAGGGAGCTGCTGCCGCACGTGGACGGTTCCGGCGGAGCCGCAGATCGTGGAGCTCGTCACGGCCGGCTCCGTAGTGTCCCGGGCCGCCGGATCGCTGTTCGTCAGGGCCGGTCCCGCCGACGCCGCCGCGCCGTGGACCATCGCGCGCGACCACAGCGGACGCTGTGTGTTCTTCGATCGCGATGGACGCCGGCTCTGCGCCATTCACGAGGCCGCCGGTGCCCGCGCGCTCCCCTCGGCGTGCCGTCACTTTCCGCGGGTCGTGCTGCGCGACGGCCGGGGCACCTTGATGTCCCTCTCGCACTTCTGTCCGACGGCAGCCGCGCTGTTGTGCGAGCCAAATGCCTCGGCCATCGTCGAAGCCGGGGATAACCTGCGACTCGAAGAGCCCGTCGAGGGACTGGACGCCAGGCGTGCCCTGCCACCGCTCGTGAGGCCAGGACTCCTCAGCGACCTCGAAGGCTACGACGCCTGGGAGCGCGCCTGCGTCGCCGTCCTCGCGCGGACTGATCTGACGTGGGAGCGGGCACTCGATCTGGTGGCGGCGGGCACGGAACAAGTCCGGCGGTGGCAGCCGGGCACGTGCCCGCTCGCCGCTGTCGTCGCGACCGCATTCGCCTCGGCGCGTCACGCGGACGGCGTGGACCCGCACGCGCAGCGCCGCACGATGAAGACGCTCCGCCTGCTCGCCGGGTCGCGCGCGTCGGACGCCCTGGCGGAGATCGACGGGTTCGAGGCGTACTGGTCGAAGCTGGTCAGCCCGCGGTCCGGCTGCTGGGACTCCGCGATGCGGAATTACCTGGCGGCTCGGGTCTTCGGGAACTGGATCGCGTACCAGGGGCGCGGACTGCGGTCCATCGTGGAATGGTTGCGGACCTGTGCAGCCGCCGTGCGCCAGGACGCCGTGCGGCGCGCGCGTGCGCGCCAGTCGATCACCACGCGGCAGGAATTCCTCGAGAGCTTCCGGGCGGCGGACCTGCTCCTCCTGCACGGCATCGATACCCAGGCGTTCGCACGACAGGTGATGGCGCTCGAAGGCCCGGACCCGCGATGAAGACGTCCGCGCTCGCGCGCTTCCTTCGATACGTCACGATCGACACGCGATCCGATGAACACTCCGCCACCACCCCGAGCACGCCGGGCCAGTGGACGCTGCTCCGCCTGCTCGCTGAGGAACTCGCGGACATCGGACTCACCGACGTGTCCCTCGACGGATTCGGGTACGTGATGGCGACGATTCCCGCAACCACTTCGAAGGTTGCTGTTCCGTCGATCGGCTTCATCGCGCACGTGGACACGTCACCCGAGATGCCGGGCCATGGGGTCAGGCCGCTGGTACACCCGCAATATGACGGAGGGGACCTGGCTCTCCCCGACGATCCCACGGTGGTCCTGCGGGCGGCGGACAACCCAGCCCTGCGCGGCCAGATAGGAAACGACATCGTGACGGCCTCCGGGCTGACCCTCCTCGGCGCCGATGACAAGGCGGGGGTCGCGGAAATTGTCGCCGCCGCCGAGCATCTCGTCCAGCACCCCGGGATTCCCCACGGCGTCATCCGGATTGCCTTCACCCCGGACGAGGAGATCGGACGCGGCGCAGATCACTTCGACGTCGCGCGGTTCGGCGCGGCGTGCGCCTATACGCTCGATGGCGGCGGCCTCGGGGAACTCGAGTACGAGAGTTTTTCCGCGGACGCCGTGACGGTCACGTTCAAGGGCTTCAATACACATCCGGGCTATGCGAAGGGCCGGATGGTCAACGCGATCCGGGTCGCGGCGGACTTCATCGCGCGGCTGCCGAGGACCGAACTGTCGCCGGAGACGACCGAAGGGTACGAGGGGTACCTGCACCCGTATCAAGTGCAGGCCGCGGCGGAGCGGACCAGCGTCAAGGTGCTGCTGCGGGATTTCGCAACGGCGGCGCTCCTCGACAAGGCACGGCTCGTCGAGCAGCTCGCCCGTGATGTCGTCGCTGCGCATCCCGGCTCCTCATTCACCGCCGTCGTCGAGGAGTCCTACCGGAACATGCGGGCAGTGCTCGAGCATCACCCGCAGGTCGTCGAGCACGCGCGCGACGCCATTCGCCGCGCCGGCCTCGATCCTGTCGAGCGGCCGATCCGCGGAGGCACGGACGGATCGCGCCTGTCGTTCATGGGGCTGCCAACGCCGAACCTGTTTGCCGGCGAGCACAACTTCCATTCGCGACTCGAATGGGTGTCCGCCCAAGACATGGACAAGGCGGTCGAGGTGATCGTGCGGCTCTGCGAGCGCTGGGCCGAGTAGGAGGCCGGTTTTTTCGCAACGGCTGTCAGCCGATGTCGAACTCCGCGATGACCGGGGCATGATCGCTCGTCCCGAACTCCCGTTGCACCGCGCACGTGCGTACCCGGTCGAAGAGAGCCTGGCTCGCCAGGAAGTAATCGAGCCTCCACCCGATATTGCGCTGCCGCATGTTGCGCCACGGAGCCCACCAGGTGAACATCTCGTCGTTGTCCGGCTCGAGCGCCCGCCCGACATCAACGACCCCGTGCGCGATAATCCGCTCGAGCTGCGCCCGCTCTTCGGGCAGCTGGCCGATCACGGACGGCTTGCGCTCCTTCGGATGCACGTCGCGCTCGGTTCTCGCGATGTTCAGGTCTCCACAGATGACGATCGGCTGCGCGTGGCGTGCCGCGTCCGCGGTGAACTGCTCGAGCGCGTCGAGGAACCGCACCTTCGCGGCGAAATCCTTGCCCCCGTTCGGCACGTAGACCGACACGGCCGTCAACTGCGGCAGGTGGACGAGCACGATCCGGTTCTCGTAGTCGAACGCCGGATGCGCGAACGCCGGCCGTTCCGCGGCCAGGCGCTTGCTGATGTGCAGGCCCACACCTGAGTAGCCTTTGCCCCCATGCCAGTAACACCAGTACCCTTCGAGCTCGCACAACCAGACCGGAAGCTGGTCGGCGGCCGCCTTGATTTCCTGCAGGCACACGATGTCGGGCTGCTCGCGTTCGAGCCAGTCTTGGAGCTCCGCCTGCCGTGCACGGATGCCGTTGACGTTCCACGTGGCGATCTTCATAAGACAGGGAAGATCTTATGCAACCTCCCGTCTAATCCGTGAGGCCGGAGTACAATCCGTCGCCGAAAGTGCCGCCGAATGGACGAGCTTTCGGGCCGTGCGTTTTTTCGAACGCGTCACTCTGGAAGTCGCGCGCGAGCGTGCGACTTGTCGGGTGTGGGCGCAGACGATGCGGGAAGTTGCTTCCCGTTCTGGTGAGCAGCGATCGTGCAGGCGTCCGACCTTGCGTCGAGAATGCCGACAACCTCGCCGTTGTACGTTTCGTAAACGCCTGCCAGGCATCCACATGGCAGGATCTTGCTCGAAAGTCCACGAAGAATCTGCATGACAGCTTCTTAGACCCCGCCGAGGGGTGCGGGGTTTAACGGACGAATGAAGTTCGCGGACGTGCTGGTCTACATCGCAATGGCCGTCGGCGGCACCGCGGCGGTCGCGGTGTGTGTCCGCCTCACGTGGCATGCGATTGGCCTGTACCGCATCCGGCGCGCGGGACCCCGTCGTCTCCGTGCCTCGCGGCACGTCATCTGGCGAGATCCCGGGGATGTGGCGGGGCTCGACATGACGACCGGACCAGGCGGCCCCGGCGGCGCACCCGTGGCGCCGTTCCGGTTCGTCGAGGAACACACGAGCGGATCGCAACCGTGCGTGTCGGTCACGGATGCCCGTGGTCGCCTGTGGCGAGTCAAGTGGGGCAACGAGGTGCGGTCGGAGAACGTGGCGGTACGCCTCGCGTGGGCGTGCGGGTACTTTGCCGAGACCACGTACTTCCTCGCGGCAGGCGAGATCGAAGGCGCGAAGGACCTGCAGCGCGCGCGTCACTGCATCAACGACGACTGCGCGTTTGCCGAGGCGAGGTTCGAGCTCGAGGACCCGGCCGTCCGCAAGATGTTCGAGGAACACAGCTGGGCCTGGAACGACAACCCCTTCGTCGGGACGCGCGAGCTGCACGGCCTCAAGGTCCTGGTGATGCTGCTCTCCAACTGGGATACGAAGGATCGGCGCGACGTGGCGCGCGGTTCGAATACCGCGATCTTCGAACACCGGGTGTCGGGGTGGCGCCACGAAGCGCTGTACCTGATTACCGACTGGGGGGGCTCCATGGGCCGCTGGGGCGCAAATATCGTCACGCGCGGCCGCTGGGATCCGGCGGGGTTCGAGGCGCAGACTCCCCAGTTCGTCGCCGGAGTGGACCAGGGTATCGTCACGTTCGGCTATTCGGGACAGCGGACGGACGACGTGGCGGGCGGGATTCGAACGAGCGACGTCGCGTGGCTATACCGATACCTGGGACGGATCAGCGACGGGCAGCTGCAGGCGATGCTCGGGGCAAGCGGCGCGGACGTCGAGGAGACCGGGATGTTCGTCCGGTCGCTCCGGGACCGGATCTCGCAGCTCGGTCGGACGTGCGGCGCGAGCGAACGCGTGGAGACAACCGGCGCCGCGATTTGACTGCCGCCCGCGGAAACGCGCAGCACGGAGGTGGGCGGACCGCGCTCCGACCGGGAGCGGTCGGTCAGTCGAAAGCGCCGCGCTCGATGTGATCCGCCAGGTCCGTGAGTGACTGGACGCGCGGGCAGTCCGCCTCGGGGTAGAGCCCGGCTTCATCGAGCAACACGGCGCGCAGGCCGGCCGCCCTGGCGCCAAGGACGTCCACGTTGTAGAGATCACCCACGTGGATCGTCGTTTCCCGTCTGGCGCGGCTGCGCGCAAGCGCGATTTCAAAGAACCGCGGGTCGGGCTTTTCGACCCCTTCCTCGTGCGAATCGAGGATGCAGTCGACGAGCCCCGTCAGAGCCAGCCGGTCGAACAGCACGCGAACCTTCCCGTTGGCGTTCGACACGACCGTCAGGTGCAGACCGCGCGCGCGCAGCCTCGCCAGCACGGGCACGACGTCCGCGGGCATCAGCTCCCAGAGATTCGACTCCTGGTGGTATGCATGCAGCTCGGCCAGGGCCGCGTCCGTCGCGGCGCCGACCGGCACTCCGGCGTGTTCGAGAATCAGGTTGAAGTAGATCCAGCCGCGGCTCGCATCGTTGGTGACCTTGATAGTCTCACCGACATCGAGCGTGCGTTTGGCCGGCGCTTCGGCGCGGGCGAGCGCCGCCGGGTCGACACGAACCCCGTGTTTCGCGAGGCCCGCGCTGATCCGGGTCCAGTTCGGGAAGACGAGGACGCCACCCGCATCGAGGAAGATGGTTTCGAGCACTACCCGGGCTGCTCGATCCGCCCCCACGCATCCTTGAGGGTCACGGTGCGATTGAAGACGAGCCGCGCCGCCGTCGAATCGCGGTCCACGCAGAAGTACCCGAGCCGTTCGAACTGGTATCGCATGCCGGGCGCCGCGCCCGCGACGCTCGGCTCGACGCGGGCCTGCGCGATCACGTCGAGCGAGGCCGGGTTCAGGTCCGCCAGGAAATCGCCGGACGCTTCCGGCGATTCGCTGTTGAAGAGCCGGTCGTAGAGCCGCACCTCCACCTCGAGCGCGTGGGCAGCGGACACCCAGTGGAGCGTCGCCTTCACCTTGCGCCCGTCCTGCGCGTCGCCGCCCCGGGTGGCTGGATCGTACGTGCAGTGGAGCGCAGCGATCTCGCCCGACGCGTCCTTGACCACCCGCGTGCACGTCACGAAGTACGCGCCCCGCAGGCGGACTTCTCGGCCCGGCGCGAGGCGGAAGAATTTCTTCGGCGGATCCTCCCTGAAGTCGTCGCGCTCGATGTACAGCTCCCGCCCGAACGGCACGCTTCGCGTCCCCGCGGAGGCCTGATCCGGGTTGCTGGCGATC
The DNA here is from genome assembly GCA_031361295.1 of Acidobacteriota bacterium. Taxonomy (GTDB): domain Bacteria; phylum Acidobacteriota; class Vicinamibacteria; order Vicinamibacterales; family 2-12-FULL-66-21; genus JALZOC01. The sequence goes on from JANMCN010000276.1 coordinate 42,295, forward strand.
TCGAACGATTCCGACGCCCCTTCCGGGTAGTTGTCGATGATGACCCGCACGGGATTGAGCACGCCCATGACGCGCGGCGCGGTTCGATTCAGATCTTCACGGACGGCATGTTCGAGGAGCGCCACGTCGACGATGCTCTCGCGCTTCGCGACACCGATCCGATCGCAGAAGGCGCGGATCGCGTCTGGCGTATACCCGCGGCGCCGCATGCCGACGATCGTCGGCATCCTGGGATCGTCCCAGCCGGTGACGCGCGCCTCCTGCACCAGCTGGAGCAGCTTCCGTTTGCTCAGGACCGTGTACGTCAGGTTGAGGCGGGCGAATTCGATCTGCCGCGGCGTCGCCGGTACGGGGAGGTGGGCGATGAGCCAGTCGTACAGCGGCCGATGGTCCTCGAACTCGAGCGTACAGAGCGAATGCGTCACGTGTTCGAGCGCGTCCGACGGCGGGTGCGCAAAGTCGTACATCGGGTAGATGCACCACGTGTCGCCGGTCCGATAGTGATGCGCACGGCGGATCCTGTACAGGACGGGATCGCGCATGTTGATATTGGGCGCGGCCATGTCGATGCGCGCGCGCAGCACGTGGGCGCCGTCCTCGAACTCGCCGGCCCGCATGCGCGCGAACAGATCCAGGTTCTCCTCGACCGCGCGGCTGCGATAGGGGCTGTCGCTGCCGGGCTCCGTCAGCGTGCCACGGAGCTGGCGAATCTCGTCCGCTGTGAGGCTGTCGACGTACGCATGCCCGTTCGCGATGAGTTGGACGGCGTACTCGTAGAGCTTTTCGAAATAGTCGGAGGCGTACCTCGCCTCACCGCTCCACCGGAATCCCAGCCATCGCACGTCCTCGCTGATCGACCGGGCGTACTCGACGTCTTCCTTCGTGGGATTCGTATCGTCGAACCTCAGGTTGCAGGTGCCGCCGAACTCGCCCGCGACGCCGAAATTGAGGCAGATCGACTTGGCGTGCCCGATGTGCAGGTATCCGTTCGGCTCCGGCGGGAACCGCGTGGCGACGCGGCCGCCGTGCCGGCCGGCCCTGACGTCCTCGGCGACGGCCGCGCGGATGAAATCGACACCCGGGGCCGGGTCCCGTTCCGCCGCGCCGATCGCCGCATCAGGGCTGTTCGTGTCCATGGCTCGCAAACGATCATTATAGCGGGGTGTCCGGATTTGATCGGTTTCGACCAGTCCGGCTGGAGCGGCGTCGCCCCCCCCGGAGGCGGAACCCGCCCGAACCCGGGCCCCGAGTAACATGGGGCAGCACTATGGGCTTCCGCTATTCGCGACGCGTGCAATTTGGGGACACCGACCTCGTCGGCATCGTCCACTTCAGCATGTTCTTCCGGTACATGGAAGAAGCCGAGCATGCGCTGTGGCGCGCCGCCGGACTGCCCGTCATCCGGGAGGCGGATGGGGCGGGGTGGCCGAGGGTGTCGGCCACGTTCGACTACAAGGCTCCGCTGCGATTCGAGGACGAGTTCGAGGTGGACGTGGATCTCACCGACATCACGAGGCGGACGATCCGGTACGCCTTCACCCTTCGTCGCGACGGGACCGTCATCGGGAAAGGAACTCTCACGGCCGTGAGTGCGCGCAAGCGAAACGGCGGGCTCGAGGCGATCCCCGTCCCTGAGGACGTCGTCGCGCGCCTGCGGCGCGCCATCGAAACGGCCGCCCAGCCCTAGACGGCCAGGCTCAGTGCGCAGGCGACGCGGGATGCAGCTCCCGGGCGAACTCCTCGTACTGATCCACTGCGACGTAGTCCACGCCCGCCCGAACAGCTGCCGTCCAGCGCTCGCGTACCGCATCGAGCGACCCGAAGTTGTACGACGGCGACCACCCGCTGGACGTATCACCCGGAGTGAAGCCGTCGAGGGTATAAAACCGGATCCACAACCCGGCGGCGTGGGCCTCGCGGACCGCTGATCGGAGCCGCGCCTCGTCCTCGGCCGTCCAGGGACCTGCCTTGGGCTGTCCCTCCGGCTCAATCACCGACCACGGATTGTTCGACCAGCGCCGGTAGTTCGTCGGCGTCAACGAGGCGTTCGGTCCGGTCCGGTGGACGGCGCCGAACACCCGCAGCTTCCCTCCCACGGGCACCCGCTCGTAGAAGTCCCGCTCCTGTTCGTCCTGCTCACCTGTCAGGACGAGCACGGGCCCGGCCGTGATCGAGGGCAGGTCCCCCGCGGACGCCGTCCGCGGCGCAGTGCTCAGCCAGGCCTCGTACTCGCCCAGCAGCGCCCACACCGCCTCGTGATGTGCCGCCTCGTCTGACTTGAAGTCGAGATTCAGCGTGATGAGCGGCCACTCGTCGCGACGGTTCTCACGCAGGGCCCGCTCGACCAGCGGACGGATCCGCTCGAAAAAGTAATCCCGCATGGCCGGTTCGTTTCCGGTGAACGGGGCGCCATGCGTCACCAGCGAGCGGCCCGTTCCGGTTCGGGGATCCACATACCACGCCAGATCCTGCTCGATCGCCAGCGGCAGCCCGGTGCCGAGCGCCCGCTCGATGCGGTCCGGCCACTGCCCGTCGTACGGATAGCAGTTGTGCGCATCGAGCAGCACGCGCGTCCCCGGCTTGAGGGCATCCGCCACCGGAACGGCCCCCTGAAGGCTTGCGCCAAGCACAAGGCACGACCAGACCAGGACGGATCGACGAATCATCCGGAGAGTCTATCCTCACCCTGGCGCGGGCAGGAAACGCGTAAGCCACGACCCTCATGGTCCCGTACGCGGCAGTGATGCGTTTACCAGCGCGGACCGCTGCAGCCGCGCATCAGCACCGTGAGCAGCAGCGTTCCCACAATCGAGACCGCCAGCGATCCGAGACACCCGAGCCGGCTGGAGAAGAGTCCGAACATGCACACCGTGGTGCATAGGCGCTGCCATGCGCCGCCTGAGCTGGATCGAGTGCCTTCACCGTGGTTTCTGCTCGTAGTTGATGAGGATCACGAGGTTCTCCACCCCGACCTGCTTGAGGCCATGTGAGCTGCCTGGCCGCGTCAGCACCGCCGTCCCCGGTCCGACGTCGAAGCCCTTGCCGTCGATCGTCATGAGTCCGTGCCCACTGAGGACGTAGTAGATTTCGTCTTCCGTCTGTTCGTGGTACCCGATCCCGGAGCCCGGCTTGAGCGCGCGCTTCCTGAACACGAGGCCGAGCCCCGGCGTCTGCCGGAAGAAGGAATAGCCGATGGTTTCTCCGCCGCCGTTGTGGGTACCCGGTTCGGCCGCCGCGACGTCCGCGTCGCGCTCGATCACGTAGCCGCCCGGCACGGGTTTCCTGGGGGCTGCCTGCCCCCACCCGCCGCAGCACACCAGCCCGATCAACAACACTGCATAACGCTTCGCCATGAGGTCCTCCTGAGACACCGCATGATAGGCCGGATGGCGCCGTCGATCGGGCGCGCCCTGTCGCCCGCGTTCAGGCGACGAGAGGGCGGATGGACGTTGCGCCGCCGCAGGACTTCCGGACGATGAGGGGAGTGTGGAGCAGGATGTCGCGCGGCGGGAGTTCAGGGCGGGTGAGACGCTCGAGCATCGCGGCCATGGCCGCGATGCCAATCTCGCGGCAGGGCTGCCGGAGCGTCGTCAGAGGCACCGGCAGCAGACTCGCGTACTGGACATCGTCGATGCCGGCTATACGCACATCGCCGGGGATGGCGTGGCCGAGCGTCAGCAGCGTGTGCATCACCAGCCCGGCGGTGTGATCGTTCGCGCAGACAATCCCGTCTGGCGCGGCGTCCTGCATGAGACGCGCCACGGCGTGCGGGTCCGAGGGATCGAACTCCACGCTCGACGCGTCGTCCACCGGGATGCCGTACGCGTGCAGGGCTTCGCGGTAGCCGGCCCTGCGCGCGTCAACGGTGGACGCGGCGTTGGCGAGGCTCACAAAGGCGAGGCGGCGGGCGGCAAGGCGCAACAGGTGTTCGGTAATCTGGTACCCCGCACGGCGGTTGTCGATGCCCACGAGGTCGTGGTGTTCGCGCTGCCCGTAGGGCAATGTCGGGCGATCGAGCAGCACAATCGGAATGCCCGCGGCCTCGAGCGCAGCGGAGATTTGCGCGTTCACCTGGTCTTTGTTCGGCGTGAGCTCGAGCGGAGCGAAGAAGACGCCCGCAACCTGCCGCTCGATGTACTGCGCGCAACGCTCCCAGGCGGCGTCCTCTTTCTGGGCGGGGGACAGATCCGAGGCGCCGCCCGGCAGCAGGAACGCATGATCCCGTGCGGCCGGCGCCCCTGTAAGGTGTCGCACGATCGGCTCGAGGATCTCGGTGTCTGCCAGGTCGGGGATGAGCAACCCGAATGCAGCCCGGCCCGCCACCGCGTGCTGGCGCCCGCGGCGCACGTAGGTGCCGGAGCCGGCGCGCCGTTCGATCAGCCCTTCGTGCTGGAGATCGCGCAGGGCCCTCCCGATCGTGATTCGGGACGCGCCGAACGTCTTGACGAGATCCGCCTCGCTCGGCAAACGGTGTCCTGACGCAAATGTTCCCGCCGCGATGTCCGCGCGAAGCGCGTTGTAGACCTGCCGGTGCTTTGGGAGCGGGCCCGTCGTGGAACCTGACATGTCAAGATGATATAACAACCGGGTAAAATCCACGACACAAATGTCGTAAAATATCGACTATTATTACCAAATTCGTGTGAGTCTGCCAGCCTGACGAGCTCGATTGACCTGAGCCTAAAGCTGTTATATCATTAGGCCATGGCATTTATCGCGACTCCGGAGCCGGGCCGGCATTTCCTGGTGGCTTCGGACTTTGATCAGACTCTGAGTTTCAATGATTCCGGGATCGTCCTGGCTGAGCGGATGGGCGTGCCGGCGTTCGCCGCCAAAGTCGAGGGGCTGAGGCGCAGCAATCTCGTGCACCAGGGTGGCGAGCTCGCCTACCTGATCCGTCACGATCCCGAGTTTCGCAGCGTCCGGCGTGAGCACCTGGTCGAGGCAGGTCGGGGCGTTCGCCTCAAGAACCACATCCCGGAGCTCGTCGACTTCCTGTCGAACGGAATCGAGGGATACCGTTTTTCCTTCTACGTGATCTCGGCGGCGCCGCGCGAGGTCATCGAATCCGCACTCGAGGGAATCGTGCCGCCGGAACACATCTTCGGCACCGAGTTCGACTACGACGACCTGTCCGGCGAAATCCGTTCGGTCCGCCAGGTGCCTGCCGGGTACGGCAAGGTCGAGGTGCTCGAGGGCATCGAGCGGCGCCTGGCCATCAGTCCCGAACGGACGGTGTACGTCGGCGACGGCAGCTCCGATGTGCACGTCATGCTGCACGTCAACAACCGCGACGGCTTCACCATCGCGGTGTCCGAGAACCAGCTCCTGTCGCGTATCGCGCAGCGCACGGTTCTCAGCGACAGCGCGCTCAGCGTCCTCGTGCCCATCCTGCGGCGGATCGGCTGGCGTTCGGCGGCGATTCGCGCGGTGTTCGAGTCGTTCGGGCTCCCGCTTCGCGAGTGGGAACGGGTGCGGACCGACTGGTTGACGATTGGGGATCCCCATCCGGGCGGGGACATCTCCGGCGCCGGACTCTGAGCGCACGCCCGAACGGGCGCATTCGAAAGCAGGAAACCAATGTCTGAGTGGCTCGGGTGGATCGCGACAGGTGTGTTCACGTCTTCTTACCTCTTCAAGCGGGCGGACACGCTCCGTCTCGTCCAGATGGTCGCGGCGTTGATGTGGATCGGCTACGGTGTGCTCGTCAGCGCCTACCCGGTCATCGTCGCCAACCTGCTCGTCTTCGGCGCCGCGGCTGCCGCCACCTGGTCCTCGTCGCGCAACGCTCGCCGCAACCTGAGCGCGTAAATCCCCGCGGCTGTAACGTTCTGGCGGTTTCGCTGCAGTACCTTCCGAGGCGGGCCACCTTGCGCCTCCTCAGGAGGACATCATGAGAGTTCGGACGACTGCGTGTTTCACGGCGATAGCCCTGCTGGCCGCCGCCATGGCTTCAGTTCCGGCGGCGGCTCAGGCGCCCTTCGCGCGCATCGTGGTCTTTGGAGCCAGCTTGTCTGACTCCGGGAACGCCTTCGCGCTGCGAGGAGGGACGAACACCCCACCCGACTACCTGCTGGATCCGCTGCTCGTGCCCAGTGCCCCGTACGCCAGGGGCGGGCACCACTTCAGCAATGGAGCCACATGGATCGAGCAGTTCGCACGCTCGAGGGGTCTTGCCGGCAGTGTGCGGCCCGCATTCGCCGCGTCGGACCCCAATGCGACGAACTACGCGGTCGGCGGCGCGCGGGCGTACGAGGACGGCATCAACATCAATCTGGCGGCGCAGGTAGACGCGTTTCTTGGCCAGGTTGGCGGCGTCGCCCCGTCCGATGCGCTGTACACCATCGAAATGGGCGGCAATGACATCCGCGATGCGCTGGTTGCCTTCTCGGAAGGCCGCGATGGCGCCGCCATCCTCCAGGCGGCGAATGTATCAATCGCCCGCAGCATCGGAGCGCTGTACGCGGCGGGGGCGCGGACGTTCCTCGTGTGGCGCGCCCCGGACGTCGGGCTGACGCCGGCAATACACACGCTCGACACGTTCAACCCCGGCGCGGCCCACCTGGCCACGGTGTTGACTCAGGGCTTCAACGCCGGGCTCGATGGCGTCGTCAGCCGGCTTTCAGGAATTCCCGGAATCAGGATCACGCGGCTCGACGCGTACCGCCTGCTCCACGATCTCGTCGCCGATCCGGCGGCGTATGGTCTCACCGATACGGTGAGCGCCTGCGTCACGCCCAACATTCCCCCGTTCACCTGCGATCGTCCCGACACGTTTCTCTTTTGGGACGGCATTCATCCGACCAAGGCCGTCCACGCGATCATCGCCAACGAAGCGGCATCCGCGCTGACGCGCTGAGCTGATGCCTTGGCAGGAGTGGTGGCGTCGGGGCCGCCCTCCTGCTAAACGTCAGCCCGCCTGGTCGGCGCAGGTCAGAGGCAAGCCTGAGGCCCGGCGAGCGCTAATCTGGTGAGAACGCCGCGCCGGCACCTATATAATGAGCGCCGATTTCCATTGTGACCTTATCGGTCGGGACCGCAATCGGCCCGTACGAGGTCGGCGCCCTCCTTGGCGTCGGAGGCATGGGTGAGGTCTATCGAGCCGTTGACAGTCGGCTGGGTCGCGCGGTCGCGCTGAAGATTCTTCCGGCACATCTATCCGACGATCCCGGCAGACGGCAACGTTTCGATCGGGAGGCGCGGACGATCTCCAGCCTTAACCATCCGCACATCTGCCGGGTTTACGATGTCGGCCACCAGGATGACCTGAGCTACATCGTCATGGAGTTTCTCGAGGGGGAGACGCTCGAAGCTCGCCTCCGTCGCGGTCCTCTCGCTCTGAGGGAGAGCTTGAAGTACGCGGTGCAGATTGGCGACGCGCTCGATCAGGCCCACCGGCACGGGATCGTTCACCGGGACCTGAAACCGGGAAACATCATGCTCACGGCTGCCGGCGCGATACTGCTGGATTTCGGCCTTGCGAAATCGTCGCTGCCGGGACTGCTGGCGACGAGGTCGCGAAGTTATGAGCCGCACGTGTCCCTTACAGCAGAAGGCACATTCGCCGGGACGCCGGCATACATGGCTCCCGAGCGGTTCCAAGGCCACGAGGCTGACGCAGGCGCTGACGTGTTCGCCTTCGGCGCAGTGCTCTTCGAGATGCTCACCCATCGGCGTGCGTTCGACGGCGCGACCGATGCAGAGGTCATGGCGGCCGTGATGACGTCCACGCCTCCGCGGGTGTCCGAGCTCCGCCCCGACGCGCCCCGCGCGCTCGATCAGCTCGTGGATCGGTGCCTGTCCAGAGATCCCGACGATCGGTGGCAGACGACCCGCGATCTGGTCAGCCAGTTGAAATGGATTGGCGAGCCGGAGCCGACGCGCGGCGGCCAGTGGGCACGCTGGTCGCGGGGGAACCTGCTGCGTCTCGGCATCACAGCTGGTGTGCTCGGAGCGCTGCTGACTGGCGCAAGCGTTGCGTGGAAGATGGGCAGCGGCGCGATCGACTCCATTGCGGTCCTTCCGCTCCAGAACGTCGGGGGCGATCCCGAGATGGAGTATCTCAGCGACGGCCTCACCGAGAGCGTCATCCGTGCCTTGTCGCCGCTTCCAGCGATGAAGGTGATGTCGGGCGCGTCGGTCGCGCGGTACAAGGGGCAGAAGGCTGATCCCCGGACTGTCGCACAACTGTTGGATGTCCGCGCGGTCCTCGTTGGGAGCGTCACGCGACACGACAGCGAACTGTCCATCAGCGTCGAGGTGGTGGACGGGCGCGACAATCGACAGATATGGAGTGAGCATTACAGCCGGCCGCTCGCGGAGATCTTCGGCATTCAAGAAGACATTGCCAGGGAAATCGCCGAGAAGCTCCGCCTGCACCTCTCGGGAGCCGACCAGCAGCGGCTGGTGAAGCGCTTCACCGAGAGCACCGACGCGTACGAGCTGTATCTGAAAGGACGGTATTACTGGAACCGGCGCACCCCGCAGGATCTGCTGCGAAGCCTCAGGTTTTTCAAGGAGGCGATCGCGAAGGACCCCGACTACGCCCTCGCCTATGCGGGTCTTGCGGATGCTTACGATCTGATCGGCTCGGCCGGCTACGACGTCCTGCCGCCGCTGGACGTCCTGCCGAAAGCCAAAGCCGCCGCGGTCCAGGCTCTGCGGCTCGACGACCAGCTCGCGGAAGCGCACGCCGCAATGGGCTTCATCCTGCGTTACGAATGGAACCGCCCCGCTGCGGAGCGGGAACATCGCCGCTCCGTCGAGCTCGATCCCAACTACGCGACGGGCCGGCAGTGGCTGGCGAGCCAGTTGTGGACAGAGGGACGCTTCGAGGAAGCGCTGGGTCAGCTGAAGGAAGCGCAGACGCTCGATCCCTTGTCTTCGCTGATCAGCATGAACCTGGGCCGGCACTTTTACTACGCGCGCGATTACGATCGCGCCCTCGAGGCTTTCAAGAAGGCGCTGATCCTGGACGATCGTAACGTCGCTGCCGGACAGATGGTCGCTCTGACCTGCATTGCCAAAGGGCAACCCGACGCGGCGCTCTCGCAGCTACGGCGATCGCCTGCACCGCCCGGCGCGTGGCTGGCTGTGCTCGGCTATGTCAGCGCTGTGACTGGGGATTCTGACGGAGCCCACAACGTGATCGCCGAGCTGACGGCCCTCTCCAGCCATCGCTATATTCCCGCCTATGCTTTTGCGACGGTGTACGCAGGGCTGGGTGACACGGACAAGGCATTCCAGTACCTGGCGCGCGCGCGTGACGAACGATCGGCGTATCTCGATTACCTCAACGTGGAGCCAACGCTCGACGGCCTCCGCGACGATCCGAGATTCAGCGACCTGCTTCGACACGTCAACCTTCCGGTTCCTGCCATCCCGAAGCCGCATGCCCATGCACGTCCCCCCTCCTGAGTTGAGTGGCGCGGCAGCGGTGTCACGCCGGGGTTTCCTCGGGTGCTGTTCGGCGCTCGCTCTGGCGTACTCGGGTTGCGCCCGGTTGTCGCCACACACACGGTCCGCGTATACCCTCATTGCCGATCCACCGCTCGAGCAGTACAAGCCGATCCTCGACGGCCTTATCCGCTCGATTCTTCCCCTGGAGCGCTCCGGTTTCCCACCGTCGGCCGAGCAGGTTCGATCCCGTCTGCTGACGCTGTTCCGGCTCGAGGACGACGCGCGATTTCTCGGACTGCAGAAGGCGCTCGTCCTGTTCGATCAGACGGATCTGTTCGCTCATCGCCTCGTGCCGGCGCAAGAGGAAGCCACAGCGCTCGATGCAGACGCGCGAGGGCTGGACATTCAAGCCGTCATCGCTCGGAGTCACGCGCTCGACATCGATCTGTATGATCGGTTCGTTCGGGGGCAGGAGGGCGCGCATCGCTTCACCAAGCTCGCCGTCGATCGGCAGCGCGAGTACCTCGGGCTGTGGCGTGCCAGCGGCTACCTGATCAAGCGACAGTTCTACGTCTCGGCCAGATCTCTCGTCATGATCTCCGCATATTCTATGGACCTGATGTGGCCGGCGATCCGGTATGGCGGACCACTCCTCCCCCGCAGCCGCACCTGACCATGCGGCTGCAATGCGACATCCTGATCGTCGGGTCCGGCGCCGGAGGAGGGGTGCTGGCCGCCACGCTCGCGGAACTGACCCACCGCACCATCATTCTCGTCGACAAGGGCCCACACTACACCGCTGATTTTTTCAATCAGCGCGAGTGGGACATGGGCGTCCTGTATGCCGAGCGCGGAGCGCGCTCGACGACGGATGGCGCCATTCCGGTGCGCGGCGGCGAGTGCGTCGGGGGCGGAACAACGGTCAACTATGCGCTTGCGATGAATCCCGTTCAGGCTGTCTGGACGCGATGGAGGCTTGAACGCGGATTGACCGGCTTCTCGTTCGAGGCGGATGCGTGCGATTACGGCATTCCCGGTCTCAATATGTCGGCCTGTCTCGCGGAGGTACGCGCGCGCACCGGCGTGGCGGCGCCGCCCGAGAGTGCCATCAACGACAACAATCGCGTGCTGGAACGCGGCTGTCGCGCGCATGGCATTTCGACGAAGCGGTTCGAGCTCAACATGCGCGATTGCCTCGGGTGCGGATTCTGTGCCGAAGGGTGCGCGTACGATCGGAAGCAGGGAACGCTCATCACGTACGTCCCCGATGCAGTCAGTCACGGTGTGCGGCTGATCCATCACTGCGACATCCATCGCCTCACGTTCGCGCGGCGGCCGGGCGGCCTTGCGGTGACGGGCGCCACCGGCCGCGTGCGCCCCACCAGCACAGGATCTCGGCCGAACACCGTCGACGCAGGCAACGTCGACATCGTCGCGCCCCTGGTGGTCGTGTGCGCAGGGGCAATAGAAACGCCCGTGCTGCTGCAGCGGTCCGGACATCCGGATCCGGGCAGCCTGCTGGGCCGCGGCCTCATCCTGCACCCCGGCCTGCCGATCGTCGGCGTGATGGATGCGCCGCTGACGAATTACCGCGGGATCACGGGAACGATCTACAGCGACCATTTTTTTGAGACGCACGGCTTCTACTACGAGTGTCTCTTTGGTCATCCCGTGTACGGTTCGCTGGTGCTGCCGCTGATCGGAGCGGAGCACTTCGATTTGATGCGGCAGTTCGACCGGATCGCCGGCTTCGGGGTGATGCTGGTGGACTCGCCACAGCCGGTCAATCGTGTGGCGTGGCATGCGCCGTCCGGAACGCGCCGGATCATGTATCAGCTGTCTGACACCGATCGCGATCGGCTCCGCTTCGCGGCGCGGACCGGCGTCGAGATCATGTTCGCCGCGGGCGCGCGCGAGGTGCTGCTGTCGTCGACCGAATCGATCGGCCCATTATCCTCGCCTCGGTTCCGCACCCCTGCAGAAGCCGCCCACTGTGCGGCGCTCGCGTTCGGGCCGCATCAGACCACGGTGACGTCATCGCACTGCCAGGCCACGGTGAAGATGGGCGAAGACCCGAAGCGATCGATGATCGACTCGCGCGGCGAGTCGCACTACGTCCGCAATCTCCTGGTCTGCGACAGTTCCGCCTTTCCGGACTCATGCGGCGCCAACCCGATGCTCTCGATCATGACGATGGCACGGTACCAGGGGCGGCGGATCGCGGGTGAACTGGCCCGATATGAACGCTGACCCCTTCCGCGCGGCGCGATGGCTGGCACCGTTGATCGGGATTGCGGCGATCGCGGTGGCGACGCCGGCGGGCGCCGAGTCGCGACTGTGGCTGGCGAGCCTGAACTACGAGTCCACACAGCTGGTTGTTCCCGTGATCGCACTCCATTCGAGCGATGACCGCGGCGTCGAGTGGAACATGTGGGTCACCGGCTGGACGCTTGGGGCCGACCGCAGTGTCGCCCGCACCGCACGCAGCCGATGGCGCGTGCTGGCGCGCGTCACACCCGTCAACGCGCACGCGAGCAACTATGTTTACGTGGACGGCCGGCGCAGCCCGGCCGCATCGTACAGCGCGGCATCGATCGATCTCGGCGGCGGCCTCGAGGTCGCCCACACGCAGCGATGGACGGGTATCTATCGCGGCATTGCCCTTTATGAACGCGTCGGAAGGAGCCAGAGCGCCGACATCCGGCACTTCTGGGACCGTCCGTTCGTCGGCGCGGAAACGTCGCAGAGCTACGCGCGCATCCGGTCGGAGACGCTGTTCGGAATGCGGTGGGACGGCCTCAAGGCCGACGTGTCCGCGCAGATCTATACCGGTACTCGAACGTGGTCGCGGGTCCGCGCCGCGGCCGGAGCCGGACGACGCGCCGGACCGCTGTTCGTATCCGGGCGGACGGCAGTGTTCACTGGGCAGTCGCTGAACACGGTCAACGCATTCCTGACCGGTGGATCGTGGGATCTCGCGACGCCCGATCTGCTCGCGGGGTATCGCTATGCCGAGTTCCGCGTCAGTCGCGCGGCAACGATTGGGGCCGGGCTCGACCTGCGGATCCATGGCGCCTGGGAAGTTGGCGTCCGCAGCGCGTACCTCAGGTCGCCGCGCCTCGATCGCCGCGGCACAGCCGTCCAGGTGATGACGGTCTGGAGAGGCGCGGTGGTCAATGCGGGCGTCGCGATGCCGCAGGTCGCAGCCGCACGTGCCCGCGGCCACGCGGTGCTGTTCGCCACGATCACTGCCGCCGTCATCAAGCGATAAGAGGTCTTCCGCCTTCGTGGTCACACGACGTGACGCGACGGCGGGTGAACCGGCGGGTCAGGCGGAAGATCGGCGCCCTGCACCGCTGGCACTCACCGTCGCGAGGAGGAAGGAGATCTCCTCATCGATCTCGGCGGGATCCTCGACGGTGTGGCGAATCTCCTCGCGCAACAGTTCGCGAAAGCGCCGACGCAGCCGGTGGATCGCCACTCTGACCGCCCCTTCGGACATGCCCAGCGCCGCCGCTATTTCCCGGCCGTTGAGCTCGTTCTCGTCGCCGGTCACGGAATCCTTGAGATGTTCGAACATCGCGCCCTTGCCGGCGCGGACGAACACACCGCGAAGACGCACCTGCACGCGTTCGACCAGCGTCTGCGCCCACCGTCGCTCGAACAGCGATTCGGGCGTCGCATCGTCACGCGGCTCGAGCGCGTAGAGACGTTCGCCGCTCGAGACGTCGAATGCCGCGATCGGCACCCCGCCGCCGCGCTTGGCGGCGCGCGCGCGGTCATACTCGTTCACCACGAAATGCTTGAAGGCGGTCAGCAGGAATGACCGGAATTTGCCGCGCTCGGCGCGCGCGTGGCGCAGAGAGTTTTTCTCGAGCAGCCGCACGAAAAAGGCCTGGACGAGATCTTCCGCCTGGTCTCCGGGGTATCCGTTCCGGCGGACGTACGCGTACAGCGGATACCAGTACTGCTGGCACAGCGTCGCCAGCGCTTCCTGTGAGACGGGGGTGTCGGGTCCACCAGCGGCCAGCACCAGGCTCCAGTGCGTGGTCGCAAACCGCCCCCGGCCGCCCGGGGCCACCTGACCTTCCTTTGCCACGACATTTCACCTTTGTGTGCAGCTCCAGGGCCGCGTAACATTCCCGTCCACACCCTGTAGTCATTCACGAGCCTCGCATTCAATGCGCGGCACGTCAACCAGACGCCCTGTTCCTGGCCGGGAGCTTCGCGAGGGGTCGTCCGTTCGTCGCGGCCCGCTACACGTTCCGCTTCGAGAACACAATTGAGGAATGCGGCTGCCGAAGGGCGGTCGCGCGGCACCGCATATGAACACACAAAACATTCTCGCAACGTTTGTCGTGTCGAGTCTGCTGGCGGCGCTTTCGGGCTGCGTGGAACTGCTTTCTCCCATCAATACCCCTGAAGACCTGATTTTCGACGAGGCGGTCCTCGGCGTCTGGTCGGAAAAAGAGTCCAGGGAGACGTGGGTCTTTACCCGAGCCGGCAAGGACGTGTACAGGCTGGTCTGCACTGACGAGGACGGCAGGTCGGGGAACTTCGTCGCGCACCTCGCGAGAATTCAGGGGCAGCTGTTCCTGGACGTGTTTCCGGAGCAGCTCTCCCTTCCTCAGAGCGCCTACTACACGGACCGTTTTCGACCAACCCACACCATCGCGTGGGTGGCGCAAATTCAGCCCCTGGCACGCGTGTCGTTCCTGGAAGAGACCTGGCTTACCGATTTCCTCCAGAAGAATCCCGGTGCCATCCCGCATGCAGACGTCGACGGAAGGACCGTGCTGACGGCCACGCCGCGGGAGATGCAGAACTTCCTGGTCGCACATCTCAAGACACCGGGAGCCTTCGGCCTACCCATCGAGTTCGAACGCAGGACCGACAGGCGCTGAAGGGCTGTGTGCGCGCATGGACACGGGTTTGTAAAGCCCGCGAACGATTCCCTGGGTGACCTCGGGTCGATATCCCGGGCGCAAACGATCGGCACGCAATTAGTCATGGGGAGTCGGAAGCGGGCCCGGTCACTCGCAGAAACAGGTATTCGCCATGATACTCAGATGCCTCGCGCTCATCGGGAGTGTTTTGGCTTCAACGACGGCTTCAGCCCAGACAGGCCAGGATTTTGGCGCACTCGCGGCCACACGGACGGCGATCGAAGTCGTCGCCGACACGGGGAAGGCCACTACGGGACGGCTGCTTCGAATCGACGCCGATTCCCTCACACTGGCGAGGGATCACCACGAGATCACATTCGATCGGAAGCACGTCGCGAAGATCTATCAGCGGGGGGACTCTTTGAAGAATGGGATGTTGATAGGCCTCGGCGTCGGCGCGGCCTGGGGGATCGCCGCCGGTGCCACGGCCGAGTGCGATGGATTTTTTGGAGCGCCAAGCCGGCCCTGCGTAGCGAGTACTAAACAAATTTTAGCGGGCATTTGGGGGGGCACAATGGGAGCCTTGGGCCTGGGCGTGGGCGCGGGAATCGATGCCTTGTTTAGCGGGCGACGCCTCCTCTATGAGAGCGTGCGTCACGACGACGCTGCGTCGATCTTCATCGCTCCGCGCGTTTTGAGCTCCGGCACTGGTCTACTGGTGACGGTGGCGTGGTGACTCGACCCGTTCAGGTCACGGCGCCTGTTTGATCGAACACCGGTGCCCGGGCTGCGCGGTCCTGCCGTATTTAGCACAGCGATGGACGCCCTTCGCTAGAGCTTCCGCGGCGTCCGCCGCCCTTTGTTTCCCCGGCCCGGCTTAGTATGCTCGTGCTTTCGGGCGTCCGGCTCCTCTGCCGCGACGCGAGAAACGGGTAGCACGAGGAGCGCATGGCCAGCCTGATCGAAGCAATCTCCATCAAGCGGAAGATGTTCTTCGAGTTCGAGAACGCGCCGTATCACTGCATCGACGTGGACGTGTCGAAGCCGACGGCCCGCGGCGGGCAGACGCTCGTGCGCGTCAAGATGCGCAACCTGCTGACGCGCGCGGTCTTCGACAAGACCTTCAAGGCCGGGGAGAAGTTCAAGGAGCCGGACCTGGTCATGGTGCCCGCGACCTTCCTCTACTCGGACGGCCAGGGTTTCAACTTCATGGATCAGGACAACTATGAAACGCTGACGCTCGGCGAGGATATGGTCGGCGACGACGCGCAGTTGCTCATGGACAATGTGGCCGTGCAGATCCACAAATACAATGGCAACCCGATCGGCCT
Source organism: Acidobacteriota bacterium (assembly GCA_031361295.1). Classification (GTDB taxonomy): domain Bacteria; phylum Acidobacteriota; class Vicinamibacteria; order Vicinamibacterales; family 2-12-FULL-66-21; genus JALZOC01. Next base: position 57,911 of record JANMCN010000276.1, read on the forward strand.
GCAGCTGCCCTCGATCGTCGAGCTCGCGGTCAAGTACACGGAGCCGGGCACGCGCGGGGACACGGCCAGTGGCAGCGTGACGAAGGCCGCGACGCTCGAGACGGGACTCGAAATCCGCGTACCTCTCTTCATCAAGGAGGGAGAAAAGGTCAAGGTCCACACGGAGACGCGCGAATTCGCCGGGCGCGCGTAGCGCGCGCGTTGACAGCCGGTCTGTGCAGGCGGTACAAGACAGTCGCGACTGGCCGCGGCGGCGGCGCTCGACCGCACGGCAGACCGAGGTGGCATTGAAGACAACCCGGCGCGCGTTTCTGAATTCATCACTCGCCGGAGCCGCGGCCCTGGCGTGGGCGCGACCCGCGGCTTCCCAGCCCCCGCTCCCGGCCCTGGCCCCTTCCCGCATCCGGTTTGCGGCGGTCGGGCTCAACCACGCCCACATCAACAGCCAGGTGGAGACGGTCGTTCGCGCGGGTGGCCAGCTCGTCGCCTTCTTCGCACGGGAACCCGAACTCGCGGCGGCCTTCGGCACACGCTTCCCGGGCGCCCGGCTCGCCCGCAGTGAGCAGGAGATTCTCGACGATCCCGCCATCCAGCTTGTCGTGAGCGCCGCCATCCCGAACGAGCGCGCGCCGCTCGGCGTCCGCGTGATGCGCCACGGCAAGGACTTCATGACCGACAAGCCGGGCGCCACCACGCTCGCCCAGCTTGCTGAGGCGCGACGCGTCCAGGCCGAGACGAGGCGGATGTATTCCGTGCTCATCGAGCGGCACGAGAGCCAGGTGATCAACAAGGCCGGCGAACTCGTGAAGGCCGGCGCGATCGGCCGCGTGCTCCAGACGATCGGCCTGGCGCCGCACCGGATGACGCCGGACAGCCGCCCCGCCTGGTTCTTCAGGCGTGAGCAGTACGGTGGCGTCCTCTGCGATCTCGCGTCGCACAATCTCGATGCCTATCTCTACTTCACCGGGTCCACCCACGCCGAGATCGTCGCGTCACAGGTCGGCAACCTGAACCATCCGACATACCCTGAGCTCGAGGATTTCGGAGACGTCATGCTCAGGGGCAACGGGGGGACCGGCTACATCCGCGTCGACTGGTTCACGCCCGGCGGGATCGAGACGTACGGCGACAGCCGGCTGACGATCCTCGGAACCGACGGCTACATGGAGCTCCGCAAGAACGTCGACATCGGAGGACGTCCCGGCGCAGGCCACCTGTTCCTGGTGGACCAGAAGCAGACACGCTACGTGGACTGCGGCGGCGTGAAGCTCCTCTACGGCGAGCGGCTCGTGGACGACGTGCTCAATCGGACGGAGACGGCAAGCGCCCAGGCGGAGACATTCCTCGCGATGGAGCTCGCGCTGCAGGCGGAGCAGCAGGCGCAGCGTGTGACGTCGCCCACGGTGTGACGGAATTCGGCAGATACTCCAGCAGCCCGCATGCTGCGCCCCGCGCTTCGGATCAGGCGCTGGGCGGCAGCCCGTGCCTGGCGTTTCCCTCAGCGACGCGCCGCCAGTGCGGACGCGCCGTCAATTTCAACGGAGGACTGAATGGCAGCTATCAGCAGGCGCGAATTCTTGAGGCAGGCGGGGGCGGACGCGGCGGTTGCGGGGCTCGTGGCATCCGGAGCGGTCACGCTGGCCGCGAATCCGCTCGGACTGCCGATCGGCAGCCAGATATGGCCGCACCGTGCGCAGCTGAAGGACTTCCCCGCCATCGTCAAGACGATGGCGGACCTGGGCGTCACTCGACTCGAGCTCTGCTCGCCGATCGGGTACGGCGCCCAGTTCGCGTCGCTCGCCAACGGCAAGGAGGTGAAGAAGATCCTCGCCGATCACGGCGTCAATGCCGAGAGTTCCCACTTCACCATGGCAGAGTTGCGGAAGAAGCACGCCGAGAGCATTGCGTGGGCGAAGGACGTGGGCATCACGCAGATGATCACGGCAAGCCTCGGCGACGGCAACGGCGGGGCGCATCCGACGATGGACCAGGTCAAGAAGGCCGCGGACGAATACAACCGGATCGCGGCGGAGACCGCGAAGGCCGGCCTCCAGCAGGGGCTCCATAACGAAGACTTCGAGGCCTCGATGGTTGACGGCAAGCGTACTTATGACCTGCTGTTCGACCTGCTCGATCCGAAGCTGGTGAAGTTCCAGTTCCAGATGTCCGAGATCACCAACGGGCTCGTCGCCACCGACTACTTCACGAAGTATCCTGGCCGGTTCTTCTCGATGCACGTCCAGGATGTGGACCTGAAGACGAAGTCGCCGGCGGCCGCCGGTGGGGTCGCGCGGCCCGTCCAGGTGCCGGTCGGGAAGGGCAGCATCGACTGGGTGAAGACGTTCCAGGCCGCCAGGGTCGGCGGCGTGCAGAACTACTTCGTCGAGCAGAGCATGGATCTCACCCGCGAAAGTGTCGCGGCTTTGAAGGCGATGACGAGCTGAACGAGACCGGGAAAGGGGCAATCCGTATCGTCGGTACGAGAATACCTTTTCAGACATTTACGCGACCGCACCGCGGTGTGGACCGCCCGCGTGAAGATCACGCCGTCGGGATGACGCGAAGAGCGACGGTAAATTTGACTGGAGGTCTACCCATGCGGCCACGAATCCTGACCATCTGGGCGTTCGTCATCCTAATCGCAAGCAGCACAGCCTACGGTCAGGCACCAAAGCTGCGCCTGGCCGAAGTCCAGGACGTCAACCCCAGCAGTTACCAAATCGATCTGACACTGGATCCAGCCAGGGACACCTTCACGGGTTCCATCGTGATTCAACTGGAGATCAGGAAGCCGCTTCACACGTTGTGGCTGAACCAGCAGAAGACCACCGTACGGACAACGTCCCTGAAGGCCGCCGGCAAGACGACAACGGCAAAAGCGCTGCCCGGCGGCGACGACTTCGTGGGATTTCAGTTCGATTCGCCGATCCCCGCCGGATCCGCTGAGCTCGCCATCAATTACTCGGGCGTGATCGTCACTAATAGCACCGCCGCGATCTTTCGCCGGACCGACCGCGACAAGGCTTACCTCTTCACGCAGTTCGAAGCCACCGATGCGCGCGGTGCGTTTCCATGTTTCGACGAGCCTTCCTACAAGACGCCCTGGCAGCTGACGCTGCACGTCCCCGCCGGGGATACGGCCATCAGCAACACCGGCATTGCGTCGGAGAAAGATGAGGGCGGCACCAGGACCGTCGTCTTCCGTCAGACCAGGCCTCTCCCGAGCTATCTCGTCGCCTTCGGTGTCGGACCTTTCGAGTTCGTGGATGCCGGGACGGCCGGCCGGAACCATGTCCCCGTCCGCATCGTCGTCCCCGAGGGCCACACCGCTGAAGCGAAATACGCGGCGCAGATCACCGGCGAGATCATTTCCCGCCACGAGCAATACTTCGGTATTCCCTATCCGTACGACAAGGCTGACCAGGTGGCGGTCCCTGAGTTCCCGGGTGCCATGGAGAATCCGGGGATGGTGACGTATGGCCAGACGCTGATTTTGTCCAGACCCGAAACCGACAGCATCAACCGCCAGCGGTTGTTTGCGGTGGTCGCGGCACACGAGCTCGCCCACCAGTGGTTCGGCGATCTCGTGACGACGGCCTGGTGGAATGACATCTGGTTGAACGAGGCCTTCGCGACGTGGATGGAACAGAAGTTCATCGCCGACTGGAAACCCGAATGGAAGACCCGCGTCAGGGACGTTGACGCCAAGCTCGTGGCCGAGCGTGAGGACAGCCTGATTTCCGCACGCAGGGTTCGCCAGCCGATCGAGTCGAAAGACGATATCAACAACGCCTTCGACGCGATTACGTATGACAAGGGCGCGGCGGTCATCGGCATGTTCGAGAGATGGATCGGGCCGGGGGAATTTCAGAAGGGCGTTCAGGACTACATGAAGCGCTACGCCTTCAAGGCCACGACGTCAGACGACTTTCTTGGCGCGATCGGCCAGGCCGCCCACCGGGATGTGAGCAAGGCGTTTTCGGCGTTCCTCGATCAGCCAGGCGTCCCTGTCGTGTCGGTCCGCCTGGCATGCGAGCCGGGAGGGCCCGCCACTCTGCACCTCGAGCAGCGCCGCTTCGTGCCCCTGGGCTCCAAGGGCTCCGCCGATCAGGTCTGGCAGGTGCCCATCTGTATCCGCTATGGAAACGGGGACACGGGCGAGCGCGCCTGCACGCTGTTGACCGAGCCTGCGGCGGAGTGGAAGTTGAAAGCGAACAGCTGTCCCGCATGGGTGGAGGCCAATGACGACGCCCTCGGCTACTACCGAGTGGACTATCAGGGGGGTCTCCTCCAGTCGCTGACGCAGGGCGCGGTCGATCGCCGTCTCACCGCAACCGAGCGGGTGGACTTCATGGGCAACGCGCAGGCCCTTTCGTCTGCCGGGAAACTGCCGGTCGCCGACGCGCTCGGCCTTGTCTCCACATTCCATGCAGACTCAGAGCGCCACGTGGTCCAGACGGCACTGGATCTCGCGCTTTCTCCCCGATCCCGGCTGGTCCCTGGAGAGCTGATGCCGCAGTACCGGCGCTTCCTGCTCCAGAATTTCCAGGCCCGCGCGCATGAGCTCGGCTGGGTGCCCACGCCGGGTGAGCCGGACGACATCCGTCTGTTGCGTCCCCGTTTAGTCCAGGCCGTAGCGACCTGGGGGGGCGACCAGGAGTTTGCCCGCCGGGCGACCGAGCTCGCGGACAAGTGGTTGCAGGACCGCCAGTCCGTCGATCCCAATATGCTCGACGCGGTCCTTGGGACCGCTGCGTTCTACGGGGACAAAGGACTGTTTAATCGCTTTCTCGCCAACTTCAAGAACACGCAGGACAAGCAGCTCCGCGGACAGCTGGTCAGGGCCATGGGCTCCTTCCGCGATCCCGCAGCGATCGAAGCCGGCATGAACGCGCTGGTTGCCGGTGATGTGCCGTTCACCGAGGGAGGGGGCCTGCTCTTTGCCGGGCTGGACGAGCCTTCCACGCGCAGGCGCCCTTTTGAATTCGTGAAGGCACACTTCGATCAGATCGTCGCCAGGATGCCGACCGGCGGCACGTTCGACTTCGGAACGGCCCTCCCGCATGTGGGCGACTCGTTCTGTGATGAGGCGTCCCGCTCCGAGTTACAGGCGTTCTTCCAGCCGCTCGTCGAGAGATTCGCCGGCGCCCCACGCACCTTGAATCAGGTGCTCGAGCGCATCGATCTGTGCATCGCGATGAAGGGGGCCCAGCAGCCCGGCGTAGTGTCTTTCCTGCGGAACTTCTGATCCGCGTGCCATCGCGGCGGAAGGCGGGCTCAGCGCCGGCCGCAGGATTGAAGTCCCCTGCCCGATCCGGTACAGTCGCGGCGTTTGTGGGCACAGCGGCCCGGAGGAGCGGCAGCATGGCGCAGGTCACGGGAAACTCCACGGTCCACGATGTCGTTGTCGTGGGCTCTGGTGCCGGAGGCGGGACGATGACGAAGGTGCTCGCCGACCTCGGGGTGTCGGTGCTGCTCATCGAAGCCGGGCCCCTGTTGAATCCGACGGACCTGAAGGAGCACATGTGGCCGTACCAGGCGCCGAATCGCGGCGCAGGGCCGCACGGGGAAGCCTACACGGGGGGACGCACCGGCTTCACGTACAGCGCGACCTACGGCGGGGCCCAGATCGATGGCGAGCCGTACACGGTGGCGCCCGGCAGTGACTTCTCCTGGTTCCGATCCCGGATTCTGGGTGGGCGCACGAACCATTACGGCCGCGTCACGCTTCGCATGGCGGACTACGACTTCAAGCCGCGCACCACGGATGGCCTCGGATGGGACTGGCCGATCAGTTACGACGACATCGCGCCGTACTACGACAAGGCGGAGCGGTTCATCGGCGTCACCGGCTCGATCGAGGGCATTCGCAGCGCGCCGGACGGCATCTTCAATCCACCAGCCGCGCTGCGGGCGCACGACACGCTCGTCCAGCGATCCTGCGCGACGCTCGGGATTCGCGCGGTCGCGGCCCGGCAGTCCGTCACCACCGTCGCCAGGAACGGCCGCCCGCCGTGCCATTACTGCGGGCAGTGCGGGCGCGGCTGCAAGACCGCCTCGAACTACGCCTCGAGCTACGTGCAGATTTTTCCCGCGATGCAGACCGGTCGCGTGCAGGTCATTCCCAATGCCATGGCACGCGAACTCCTGACTGACGACACCGGCAACGTCACGGCCGTCTCGTACATCGACAAGACCACAGGCGGCGAAAAGCAGGTGCGGTGCCGCACCGTCGTGCTCGCGGCGAGCGCGTGCGAGTCGGCGCGGCTCCTCCTCAACTCGAAGTCCCCCCGGCACCCGCAGGGGCTCGCCAACTCGTCCGGGAAGATCGGGCGCTACCTGATGGACACCGTGGGGTCGAGCCTCTCGGCGCAGGTGCCGGCGCTCTCCGGCATGCCCAGGTACAACTCGGACGGCTATGGCTCGCATCTCTACGTGCCGTGGTGGCTCTCGGATAAGCACAGGACGCTCAACTTCCCTCGCGGATATCACATCGAAGTCGGCGGCGGCTACGGGATGCCAGGCCTCGGCTCCTTCAACGGCAGCGTGAACCGCGCGGAAGGGTACGGCCTGACGCTGAAGCAGGCCATCCGCGCCGATTACGGGACGTCGATCGGCCTGTCTGGCCGAGGCGAGATGATCCCCAACGAGCAGTCGTTCTGCGAGATCGATCCCGAGGTCAAGGACCGCTGGGGCATCCCGGTGCTCCGCTTCCACTGGGGCTGGAGCGACCACGAATTGAACCAGGTCCGCCACATGCAGCAGACCTTCCGCGCGATCCTCGAGGCCATGGGCGGCCAGATCACGGCGGGCGGCGCCCGCGGAGGAGGCGCGGGCCAGACGACCGGCACCGGTCCGCAGCGCGGGCAGCAGGCGCCGCAGACGGGGCAGGCCGGTCCCCAGACCGGGCAGACGAATGCACCCGCGGGCCAGCCGACGAGCACCGGTCAGCCGATGGCGCAGGCGGTCGAGCCCGGGCGGCCGCCTATCTCGCGGGGCGGCGCCATCATCCACGAGGTCGGCACGATCCGCATGGGAGACGACGTGCAGACGAGCGTGCTGAACAGGTTCTGCCAGGCTCACGACGTGAAAAACCTGTTCGTCGCCGACGCGGCGCCTTTCGTGAGCAACGCCGACAAGAACCCCACCCACACCATCGTCGCGCTCGCGTGGCGCACGGCAGAGTACCTGGCCGAGGAATTGAGGAAGGCGAATGTCTGAGATCACCCGCCGCGATGTCCTGCGGAGACTTGGGCTGGTCCTCGTCACGGTGGGATCCGTGGACCGTGTGTCCGCCCAGGAGGTCCACCAGATGGCGTCGCAGGCTCAGGCCGCGGCCGGGGGCACCTACACACCGATCGCGTTGACGGCGCACGAATATCGGACGCTCGAACGCCTCACCGACCTGATCCTCCCGGTCGAGAACGGCGCGCCTGGCGCGCTGGCGGCAGGGGCCGCCGCATGGATTGACATGCTCGCCGGCGCGAACGACGAGTTGAAGTCCACTTACACGACGGGGCTCGCCTGGCTCGATAGCGCGATGCAGGCGCGCGGTGCCGCGGATTTCCTCACCGCGTCCCCCTCGGACCAGACGGCATTGCTCGACCAGATCGCGTACCGGCGGAACACGACGCCGGAGCTCACGCCGGGGATCCAGTTCTTCACGTGGGCGCGCCGCATGACGGTCGACGCGTTCTACACGAGCGAGATCGGGATTCGCGACATCGACTACCGGGGGAACACCGCGCTCGTGAGCTACCCGGCGCCGACGGAAGCCATCGCATACGCGCTGAAGCGAAGCGGCCTCGGATAACCCCCGCGGTCCGTCACTGCACGCCTGCCCGCTTCATCGCCGCCCGCGTCGTATCGAGCGCCAGCCGCGCTCCATCTTGTGCCGACATGTCCGCAGGGACACGCCCGAGGGGCTCCGGGCTGACGCCGCCGTCGTACCCGATCTTCCTGAGCGACTGGAAGAAGCCGGTCAGGTCGATGACCCCTTCGCCGGGCATGAGACGCTGGTTGTCACGCACGTCTTCCGGCGCCTGCGCGCTGGCGTCCGAAACGTGGACATGGACGATGCGCGACGTGGGCGTATTCAGGATGTCGGCCGTACTGCCGCCGGAGTGGTGCCAGTGCCACACGTCCAGAATCACGCCGATGTTCTCGCCGCAATCGTTGGCGAGCGCAACGGTTTCCGGCAGTGTCCAGATGAAGGGGTTCGCCGGCGGGCCGCCGGCCCGACCCTGGCGGAAGGACTGGACCCCGAGGAACTCCATTCCGAGTCGGATGTTCGAACGCTGGAGGACCTTCGAGATGGCTCCCATCCGGTCGCGGACCACGTGGCGCCACTCCTCCTTCGGCTGCGGCCCGGTGGGGGACAGCACCACCATCATGCGGTCGCACCCAATCGCCGCGGTGAACGCCGCGTCGTCCGCCAGCTGAACGAGCGCCTGGTCGAATGCCGCCTGCTCTCCCTGGAATGGCAGCGGTCTGGCCATCGGGAGATTGACGATGCTGGGCTTGATCCCGAGCTCGGCAAGGAGCGCCTTCGTCGCGTCGGCGCCGGCGGCCTTCGCCGGGCCGAGACTCCAATCCACGCCCTGAAAGCCCACCCGCGCGGCGAGCCGCGCCAGGTCTGGCCAGCCCACCCCCTTCGCGACCGATCCGTTCAGGGAGATGTACATCCGGCCCTGCGCCGCGCCGCGCGCCTGCAGTCCGTGGAGGCGGGGAGCAGCGGCGGCGAGCAGCGCGCCCGCGCACGTGGCGCGCTCGAGAAAATCCCGCCGCGTGAGTCCTGAACGCATGCATTCTCCTCTGGCAGCTGCCGCCCCACGACCACAGCGACGCGCGGATCAGCCGCGCAGTTTCCTGTAATTGGCGAGGCACCGCTCGGCGCGCTGGAACTGTTCGGTCGCGGGCCCCTGTTCCTGCTCGATCAGGTAGTACTCGACTCCGCCGACCGACTCCGCGGCCTCGAAGATCTTCTGCCACGGCGAGTTCCCCTCGCCGAAGAGAACGCCGTACCCGAGACCGGGCGCCGGAGCCCAGTCCTTGCAGTGCAGGCTCTTGATGCGACCGGGGTTCGCCTTGATCCAGGCGACAGGATCCGACCCCGCCTCGATGCACGTGCCCACATCGAGTTGCAGAACGACGTCGTGTGACGTCGTCGACGCCAGAATGTCCATGGGCCGCTGGCCTTCGACCGGCATCCATTCGGTCTGATGATTGTGATAGCCGGTGAACATGCGTTCGGCCTTCAGTTTGTCGGCAGCGGCATTCAACCGATCGCCGACAGCCTTCCAGCCGTCGATGCCCGCGACCCGGCCGGAGCTCGCCACGATGATGTACTGGCTGCCGAGGATCTGATTGAGGTCGATGGCCTTCGGCAGGTTCTCGGCCGTCAGCGCGGACGAGTCGTTGTGCGTCGAATGGCACCGCACGCCCACATCATCGAGCAGCTTCCGCACCTCTTTCGCCTTCTCTGGTGTCCACGAGAAGTATGGCGAGTAGAACTCGACAACCTCGTACCCCATCTTCGCCACGGCTCGCACCGTGGCGGGGAGATCCTTCGCGAGTTCGTCACGCACGCTGTACAGCTCGAGCCCCACCGGAATCGTGGCCGCCGATACAGCGGAGGCCTTCAGGGCCAGCGGCAGCGCGCCGGCAAGCGCGAGAAACGAGCGCCGAGAGACGGTTGCATCGAGCGTCATTGGTGTACCCTCTCGAGTTCCTGTTGAAGAAGCGACCGTGCGCTGTCACGCCAGGCGCGGTCAGTATGAGCCCGGGCCTGACCTTGCCGCGACGGACACGCGAGGATCGCGGTCGTGATCCGCAGCACAGCCTGGTCGAAGTCGCCTGGCAGTCCTGCGCCCCACGAGGACGTCCTCCAGCGGTGGAGCATACCTGCCGCGTCGTGCGTTCGCAAACCCCACGCTCAGCTGAAGCGCGGGTGCGCCGATCGTTGTATCGTAGGTGGCGCCCCGACAACGGCCCGTGCGAGGAGCGCGCATAACTCGCTCCCGGGAACGAGGACTCTCTTGATGCGGAATGTTCTGGTCATACTGGGTGTTTCTCTGGCCGCCGCGCTCGGCGCCGGCATCGTCACGAACGCACAGAGTCCGGCGGCGGGCCCGGCCGGCGGGACCGACACGCCGTATTGGGCGTACGGAGTACCTCCACCCGTCGCCCCCGCGGCAACGCCTCCAGACGGTGGACCGCCCGCGCCGCGGCCTGCGGGACCTCGTGCACCCCAGGACACCACCCTGAAGCATGTCCCCGACAGCCCGGAGGCTTTCACCATCGCGCAGCTGCGCGACTTCTTCAACGTCGCGGACTGGTTCCCAGAAGATCACCCCCCCATGCCCGACGTCGTCGTGCACGGCCGGCCGCCGGACGTGCGGGGCTGCGGGATGTGCCACATGCCGAACGGGCTCGGCCGCCCGGAGAACGCCCCCATTGCCGGCCTCCCTTACGACTACGTCGTTCAGCAGCTCACCGACTTCAAGAACGGTCTCCGGGCCAGCGCCGAGCCGCGCAAGACGAACACGGCGCAGATGATCCAGGCCGCCAAGGCCATGACCGACGAGGAGGTGAAGGCGGCCGCGACCTACCTCTCGTCGCTCAAGTGGAAACCGTGGATCAAGGTCGTGGAGGCCGATGCCGTGCCTCGGATGCGGCTCGCCGGCAACGTCTTCTTTGCGACCGGCGAGGAGGGCACCGAGCCGATCGGACAGCGCATCATCGAGACGCCGCTCGACAACACGCGGTTCGAGCTGCGGGACCCGCACTCGGGCTTCACGGCGTACGTGCCGACCGGCAGCGTCAGCAAGGGGGCGGCCATCGTGTCGAGCGGAGGGAACAAGACCCTCCCGTGCGGCATCTGCCACGGCCAGGATCTGAACGGCCTGGGACCGGTCCCCGGTCTCGCCGGCCGCTCTCCGAGCTACATCGTGCGGCAGCTGTACGACATCCAGCAGGGCACGCGCAAAGGCACGTGGTCGCCGCTGATGAAGCAGGTGGTCGACAAGCTGACGCAGGATGACATGATCGCGATTGCGGCTTACGTCGCGTCACGGTAGCGGTCGTCATGGCGGGTCTCAGGCCCGCCCTGTGTATCGCGCGTGGCCCCGTAGGGCGAGCCTTGTGGCGGCGTCAGCCGAAATACTGCGCCCGCTTTTCCTTCAGGAACGCGGCCGAGCGTGCAATTTCGTCCAGCCCCTCCATGCCGGCCTCGACGGAGATCCAGCCGTCGAAGTTCACCTCGGCCAGCAGCCTGAAGATGGCGTCGTAGTCGTTCAACCCTTTACCGGTTTCGCCGTGGCGGAGCGCGGCCGCATAGCCCAGAGAACCATCCCCCGTCTTCAAGTCATCGAGCGTCGCGCCGGGTGCCAGGTAGCGGTCCGACGCGTGCATCGTGACGACGCGGTGCCGTACTTTCTGGAGGAACAGGACCGGGTCGAACCCGCCGACGAACGCATTCGAGGGATCGTACTGGACGCCGAAGAACGGCGAGTCGATCCGGTCGATGATCTCGAGAAAGATGTCCTCGGGCTGCGCGAACTCGGGATATCGCCACGTGCCGTCCTTGTAGTGATTCTCCATGCAGAGCACGACGTTGCACTGCGCCGCGTAGTCGAGTGAACGGCTGATCCCCTCGACCGTGCGTGCGATGCCGTCCTTGCGCGAGAGCTCGGGGTACCGCTGGCCGCTGAGCGTCCGGCAGTGGCGGGCGCCCATCCTGACGGTCAAGTCGATCGCTTCCTTCTGCCGCTCCACCTGCCGCCGGCGCTCGTCGGGATCGAAGTGCGTGAAGTCCGGCGAGAAACAGATCATCGACGTGATCTGTTCGGTCTCGCGCATCGCGCTCACGATCGGACGCACGTGCTCGGGGGCGAAACTGCGGAAAAAGCCGTCGTAGTGCTCCACGCCTTCGCCGCCGAGGGCGGCGGCGTCGCGGATCCACTTCTCGAACGACATCCGCCCGTCGACCAGTTCGTCGAAATAGCACTTGGGAAACACGCTGATCCGAGGGGGCATGAACAGGTTCACCTACCAGTTGGGCGGCGCGCCGACCGGATACTGCTCGAGGTCGGTCACGGCGCCGGTTACGAGGGCGCTGTCGTCCGATGCGAAATAGGCGGCCGCGAGCGCGATGTCGTGCGGCGAGAGGAGACGGCCGAAGGGACGGGTCGCGATCGCCTCCGTCAGCCATTCCGGTCCCTTCCCCTCGGCCCGCTTGACGCGCTCCTCCCCCTCGGTCAACGTCCAGCCGACATTGAGCTGGTTGACGCGGATCCGGTAACGGTTCAGGGAGGCGGCCGCGTTCCGCGTGAGCGTCATGAGGCCGCCCTTGGACACCGAATACGGCCCGAGCTTCGGCTCGCCGATGTACGCGTTCACAGAGCCGATGTTGACGATCGACCCGCCGCCACGCGCCTTCATCGACTTGACGGCCTCCTGCAGGCAGAGGAAGGGGGCTCTCAGGTTCACGGCCATGATCGCGTCCCACAGCTCGACGGGCGCGTCCTCGATGTAGCCCCTCGCGACGCTGGCGGCATTGTTGACGAGCACGTCGACGCCGCCGAAGCGTTCCACGGCGAATCGCACCAGGCCGCGGCACGCCTCGACGTCCGCCAGGTCGGCGACGCAGGAGGCCGCTTCTCCCCCCGCCGTCCGAATGCGGTCACGCACCGCGAGGGTCTCGCGCTCATCGCGCCCGTGGACGATCACCCGCGCGCCGAGTGCGCCGAAGTGCTCCGCGATCCCGCGCCCGATGCCCGACGAGGATCCCGTCACGAGCGCGACCTTGTTCTCCAGTGTCGCCATCAGCGTGCTCCGATCCAGTCCACAGTCGTCAATGCCGAGCCGGCGTGAATACCACGTGACCGTCCCGGGCAAAGAGCTCCGCACCCGGCTCGAGCGGCTCGGCGTGCAGTCCGAGCGAGGCGATGGTCTCGTGCGCGAACCCGGCGTCCACCCCGAATCCCGGCCAGCACTGCGGGTGCATCTCCGCCACGATGACGAGGCGCGGTCCGGCTCTGCGGATGGTCTCGCGGGCGCCGCGGAGGACGTGCCACTCGGCTCCCTGCACGTCCATGCGGATGAACGTCGGCTCGAATTGCTGCTCGGCACAGAGGCGGTCCAGCGTCAGGACGTCCACCGTGCGGAGGCGCGGCGTGGCGGTGACATCCACCGCCCGGGCAAGCGCATTCACATAAGGCTCATCGTACTCGTGCAGGACTGCCTGCCCGGCTGCCTCGCCGGCCGCTGCTTCGATCAGGGTGATCGGAGCGCTCCGCCCCGCATTGTAGTGAATGTGCCGGCGCGCCACCGAGGCGCTCCAGGCTGTGGGTTCGAGGGCGACCACGCGCCCGCTGGAACCGGACAGGCGGGACTCGAGCACGGCGTAGACGCCCAGGAACGCGCCCACGTCGAGAACGTGTGTGCCCGGGGCGACACGTGACGTGACGAACTCGAAGAGTGGGCGCTCGGGGTCGTGCAGCACGAGGTGGCGCACCCGCGGGTCGATCCGCACAATCTGGTCGTGCACCCGCCACGGCATGCCCGAACGCCCATAGCGCGTGCGCAGCGCGACTGCGTACGCACGTGTCGCGACCCCTCGCGTCAGGGTTCGCAGGTCGCGGCGCTGGGTCACCGGTCGATCCTCATGCCGGGCGCCTGTACGGCGTGCGCCGGATGTCTTCGCAAATCCGCTTGAGCGTGGGGAACAGGTTGGCATCGGCCGGCCGAAATGCGGCGCCGTCGATGACGAGCGGCGCGCCGATGACGACGAGGGGCGCCCCGTGACGGGGACACTCGATCGCCTGCTCGATCGACAGGCCTCCGACCGCCTGCACCGGAATCGACACCGCGCGAACGACTTCATCCAGCTCGTCGAGCGGGCTCAGCCCGTGGATCATCCCGCGCTCGTCGAATCCGATGTGGTGCACGATCACGTCAACCCCGAGACTCTCCAGCCAGCGCGCATTTTCCACGCGATTCTCCGACGCCATGTTGTCGCCCATGACCTTGATGCCGAAATCGCGTCCCGCGTCCACGACCCGGCGGATCGTCGCTTCGTGGGCCCGCCCCATCACGACGACGAAGTCCGCTCCCGCTTTGGCCATCATCTCGGCTTCGAGGTAGCCGCCGTCCATCGTCTTGAGGTCGGCGACGATCGGGTGGTTCGGAAAGCGTTTCCGCAGCCCTTCGACCGCATGGAGGCCTTCTGCGAGCAGCAGCGGAGTGCCGGCCTCGAGCCAGTCCACGCCGGCCGACACCCCGACCGCCGCCGTCTCCAGGGCCTCTTCGAGGGAGGTCAGGTCGAGGGAGAGCTGGACGATGGGATGCGTGAGGTTCTTGAGATCCATCGGGACAATATAGCGTGGCACGGTGGTGGCGGTCGAAACTGGGAACTGGAAACTGGAAACTGGGAACTGAGAACTGGGAACTGGGAACTGGGAACTGGGAAGTGAAACGTGTATCGTGCGCGCATGGATCGACGCGAGTTCCTGAAGTCAGCCGGAGCCGGTGGGGCCTTCGCGGCGCTGCCGCATGATGCCGGCCGGCGGCAGGCAGCAGCCGCGCAGGCGGTGAGTGATCGCGACACGTGGACCCGGATCCTGCAGCGGGTGGCCGAGCCCGTCCTGAAACACCTCGCCGCGGGTACGCTGAAGTCCAGGATGCCGGTGGAGCAGGCCGCCGGCGCGAATCGGCAGACGGTGACCCACCTCGAGGCCCTTGGACGCCTTCTCGCGGGCATCGCTCCGTGGCTCGAGCTTGCGCCCGACGACACAGCCGAAGGACGGACCCGAACCCGGTTCGCCGATCTGGCGCGGAGGGCTCTCACGCAGGCGGTTGATCCGGCGTCGCCGGATTTCCTGAATTTCACGCGCGAACGACAGCCCCTGGTGGACGCCGCCTTCCTCGCCCAGGGCCTGCTGCGTGCGCCGCGAGTGCTTCGCGACGGGCTCGATCCGGCCACCCGCCGCAACCTGGTGGCGGCGCTCGAGTCCACGCGGGCGATCGTGCCGGGCTACAACAACTGGCTGCTGTTCTCCGCGACGGTCGAGGCTGGCCTCAAGCACCTCGGAGCGTCGTGGGACCGCGTGCGGGTGGACTACGCCCTTCGGCAGCACGACCAGTGGTACAAGGGGGACGGCGTGTACGGCGATGGGCCGGAGTTCCACTGGGATTACTACAACAGCTTCGTGATCCAGCCGATGCTCATCGACGTGCTCGACGAATGCGGCGCCGACATGCCGGCCTGGAAGGACCTCGCGGGCCGCGTGTCGGTGCGCGCGACGCGCTATGCCGCGGTCCAGGAGCGCATGATCGGCCCCGACGGCACGTTTCCGGTACTGGGACGCTCGCTCGCGTATCGTTGCGGCGCCTTCCACCTGCTCGCACAGGCCGCCCTGCGCCATGCGCTCCCGGACGGCGTCACGCCCCCCCAGGTCCGGGCCGCGCTGACGGCGATGATCCGCCGGACGATGGAGGCAGCGGGAACCTTCGATGCCGAGGGCTGGCTTCGCATCGGCTACTGCGGCCATCAACCGGGCGTCGGCGAAACGTACATCTCCACCGGCAGCCTGTACCTCTGTGCGGCGGCGTTCCTCCCGCTGGGGCTCCCAGCAGGCGACGAATTCTGGTCTGGCGCCGCGCAGCCGTGGACCGCGGCCCGCGCCTGGTCCGGGCAGCCGTTCCCCATCGACCACGCCCTGACGACATAGGCCGTCGATCCTGGGCGCCCTGCCGTTTACCTCGGACGTGTTGCCACCTTGCACGTCGCACCTTGCACGTCGCACGTCGCACGTCGCACGTCGCACGTCGAAGGTTGCACGTTGCACGTTTACGCCGTCGACGTGCAACTGTCCTATACTGGCCCGCGATTCGGAACCGCACTGAAGCACAGTATCCGCACGTGAGCCGGGGAAGGCGGCGCGGACGCCTTCTGCGGAGGTCCTCGGCTCGGATCCAGGGAGGATCGCACGCTCGGAGCGCGCCTGCCCCCGACAAATGACCGGCCGTCCGGATTCCAGGTGGAGAGTGTCATGACCCCGCACACACAGCTCACACGGCTCGCCCGCACGCTCGTCGCGCTTCTCCTCAGCACGCTCGTCCCTGCGGCCACGGCGTCCGCGCAATTCGACGCCGCGACGGTGCTCGGGGCCGTGCGCGACGCCTCAGGGGCGGTCGTCCCCGGCGCAACGGTCACGCTGAAGAATATCGGCACGGGCATCTCCGCGACGACCCTGAGCGATCAGGACGGACAGTACCAGTTCCTGAACGTCCGCGTCGGCATCTACAACGTGCGCGCCGAGCTGCCGGGCTTCTCGGCCGCCGAGGCCGAAAATGTCGCGGCCGTGGTCAACGCGCGGCAGCGCGTCGATCTGACGCTGAAGGTCGGCAACGTCGGGGAGACGGTCGTCGTGACGGGCGCCGCCAAGCTGCTCGAAAGCGAATCGAGCGAACGCGGCACCGTCATCGCGAAGGAGCAGATCGTCAACCTGCCGCTGAACGGCCGCGCGTACGCGGACCTTGCCCTCCTCAGCCCGGGGGTCCGCCGTTCGGCCATCGCGGACTCCCGTGATGCCTCGTTCAATGTCAACGGCCTCCGCAGCGCCGTCAACAGCTTCATCCTCGACGGCGTCGACAACAACTCGTACGGCACCAGCAACCAGGGCTTCTCGAACCAGGTGGTGCAGCTCTCGCCCGATGCGGTCGAGCAGTTCAAGGTCGAAACCAACAACTTCAGCGCGGAGTTCGGTCGTACCGGCGGGGCGGTGATCAACGCGTCCATGCGCAGCGGCACCAACGCATTCCGGGGCACCGTCTGGGAGTTCAACCGCAACACCGCCCTCAACGCGGTCGGGTTTTTCAAGCCGACCAGCGGCGTGAAGCCGAAGCTCCTGCGCAACCAGTTCGGCGCCGTGTTCGGCGGGCCGATTGTCCGCAACCGGACGTTCTTCTTCGCCGATTACGAAGGGTTCCGGCAGATATCACGCACGGTCACCTTTGCCAGCATCCCCACGCTCGCGCAGCGCCAGGGCAGCCTGGGGAAGCCCATCCAGAACCCGCTGACCGGCGAACTCTACGCCGACGGGGTCATTCCCTCGAGCGGGATGACCGCCTTCGCAAAGAAGGTCCTCGGGGATCTCCCCGCCCCCACGCGGCCGGGAAACTCGAACAACTTCGATTCATTGCCCCGGCGGCAGGATTTCAACAACAAGTTCGACGTCAAGGTGGACCACCAGTTCACGAGCCGCATGACGGCGTTCGTGCGGGTCAGCCATCGCAAGGTCGACAACTTCGAGCCGTCCCCGATCCCGGGCGCGACCGGCAGTCCGAGCAATGCGTTCGTGCACGTGCTGAACAACCAGGCGGCCGGCGGCCTCACCTTCACGCCGACACCGACGTCGCTGCTCGAAGCACGGCTCGGCGTATCACGAACGAAGGCCGGCAAGGAACCTCCCGGTGTGGGTTCCCCAGGGATGCTGGAGGCCTATGGCATCTCGGGGCTCCCGACCGACCCACGCTTCGCTGGAGGCCTGACCGAGCAGGGGGTGACCGGCTGGACGACGTGGGGGCGGCAGAACAGCAATCCTCAGTTCCAGGATCCGTCCGTACTGAACCCCCGCATCAACTTCTCCTGGGTCAAGGGGCGTCAGAGCTTCAAGACGGGCTATGAATACCAGGCGATCAACACGCGGATCGACGACTTCAATCCCAAGTACGGACGCGACACGTACAGCGGCCAGTTCAGCCGTCCGGCAGACGCCGCGGGCAGCGACCCCGCCATCTTCAACCTCGCGGATTTCATGGTCGGCGCGCGCAGCGGCTACGCGATCATCAACCCCTTCATCGCCAACCTGCGCCAGCGGATGCACTTTGCGTACGTGCAGGACGACATGAAGGTGGCGCGGCGGCTGACGCTGAACCTGGGGCTCCGGTACGAGTACGCGACGCCGCAATGGGAGAAGGACAACTTCCTCACCAATTACGACCCCGTGTCGAACACCCTCATCAAGGCGAAGGCCGGATCGACC
>JANMCN010000290.1:0-5723 GCA_031361295.1 Acidobacteriota bacterium
CACCGCGGGAGACTTCCGGGTCGAGTTCCGCCTCAAGCAGAAGAACAAGGTCGTCGCCAAGGCGTCGACGGACGTGAAGGTCCGCCCCGGTATCCGGGACCCGAGCGAGATCCGCTGAGTCGCGCCGAGACCCGTCACGGAACCTCGACGAGCGTCGCCGGGACGAACTGCGCCGCGCGGAGACGGTACGCGCGCACATCCGGGGCGCGCTCGTCCGCGAGCGACACAATCAGGTAGACGAATTCATCGTACTGCGCCTCGCGCACGTCCACCCGCGAGGGCACGGCGGGTGAACGCGGGTGCGAGTGGTACGCACCCACAATCGCACGCCCTTCTGCGCGCGCCCGTCTGATTGCCGCAAAATGGTCGGCCGGATCGACCAGGAACGCCGTGGCGCTCTGCCGGAGGTTCACGGCCCGCACGGCCTCCTCGACCAGCGCCGGTGTGCCGAGCAGCAGGCCGCAGCACTCCAGCGGGGCGTCCTCGCGCGCGTGGGCCACCACGGCGTCACGCACGGATCGGCGCATCACGGTTTCGAAGGATGGCCCGGCCTCCCCCACGCCGTCAGGCCTCGACGATCATGGCCGTCCCCATCCCGCCGCCGATGCAGAGCGTGGCCGCCCCGCGCCCGCCGCCCCGCGCCTGCAGCGTATGCACCAGCGTCGTCAGGATCCGGGCGCCGCTGGCACCGATCGGATGCCCGAGCGCGATCGCGCCGCCGTGGACGTTGACCTTCGCGGGGTCGAGCCCCAGCTCGCGGATGACGGCGAGCGACTGCGACGCGAAGGCCTCGTTCAGCTCGACGACGTCGAGATCGGCCACCGAAAGGCCGGCGCGTGTGAGTGCCTTCCGCACGGCGCCGACCGGGCCGATGCCCATCAGCATCGGGTCCACGCCGGTCGTGCAATACGCGAGAATGCGCGCGAGGGGCGTGCGCCCGAGCGCCCGGGCCTTCTGCCCGGTGCCGATGACGAGCGCCGCCGCGCCGTCGTTGAGTCCAGACGCGTTGCCCGCGGTGACGGACCCGTCCTTCGCGAATGCCGGTTTGAGCGCGGCGAGCTTCTCCACCGTCGTGCCCGCGCGTGGATATTCGTCCCGCGTGACCGTCAGCGGAGGGCCCTTTCGCTGGGGCACGTCCACGCCGACGATCTCGCGGTCGAATGCGCCCGAGCTCACGGCGTGCGCGGCGCGACGCTGACTCTCGGCGGCGAAGGCGTCCTGGTCGGCGCGCGACACGTTGTAGCGCTGCACGATCGCTTCAGCGGTCACGCCCATGTGGCACCCGTTCATCGCGCACGTGAGCCCCTCCTGCAGCATCGAGTCGATTGCCTCGGCGTGGCCCATCCGGTAACCCCAGCGCGCGCCTTTCAGGAGAAACGGCGCCTGGCTCATCGACTCGGTGCCGCCCGCGAGCATCAGGTCGACAAATCCGGCCTTGAGCGCCTCCACCGCGTGCACGACGGCCTGCAGGCCGGATCCACATACGCGGTTGATGGTCTCGCCGGGGACCTCGACCGGCACGCCGGCCTTGAGGGCCGCCTGGCGCGCGACGTTCATCCCGGCGCCGGCCTGCAGCACGCATCCCATGATCACGTCGCCGATTTGCGCCGCGTCAATTCCCGCGCGCGCGATCGCCTCGCGAATCACCACGGCCCCGAGGTCGACGGCGGACAGGTCCTTGAACACCCCGCCAAAAGATCCGATCGGAGTCCGGCAGGCACTGAGAACAACGGCATCGTCCACGGCGTACTCCATAGGATTCAAAGCCCAAGACGAAATTTCAAAGCCCGCTCACTTCCTGGTGGCCGGGGGGCGGTTACGACTGCAGCTCCGCGCGGTCTCGATACTGCGCGAGTGCCTCCGGGTTCGCAAGCGCGTCGAGGTTGCGCACGTCCCGTCCGTGGACCACGTCGCGGACGGCGAGCTCGACGATCTTGCCGCTCCTGGTGCGCGGGATCTCCGACACCCGCACGATGCGCGCGGGGACGTGCCGCGGAGTGGCGTTGGCGCGAATCCGGCTCCGGATACGGCTCTCGAGCTCCGGCGTCAACGGGCATTCATCCCGAAGCCGCACGAACAGGACGATGCGTTCGTCGCGATCCCACTGCTGGCCGATGACGAGACTCTCCACGACCTCGTCCATCTGTTCCACCTGGCGGTAGATCTCGGCCGTCCCGATGCGCACCCCGCCCGGGTTGAGCACGGCGTCAGACCGGCCGTAGATGATCACGCCCCCGTGATCGGTGAGCTCGACGTAATCGCCGTGGTGCCAGACGCCGGGGTACCGTTCGAAGTAGGCCGCGCGGTATTTCACGTCGTCGGGATCATTCCAGAATCCGAGCGGCATGGACGGGAACGGCCCCGTGCACACGAGCTCGCCTTTCGTCCCCACAACGGACCGGCCCTGTTCGTCAAAGACGTCCACTTTCATGCCGAGGCCGCGCGCCTGGATCTCTCCGCGCCAGACCGGACTGATGGGATTTCCGAGGACGAAGCAGCTGACGATGTCGGTTCCGCCCGAGATGGACGCGAGGTGCACGTCGCGTTTGACGTGGTCGTACACGAAGTCGAAGCTCTCCGGCGCGAGAGGTGACCCGGTGGACGTCAGGGTGCGCACGGTGTCGAGCCGGTGGGTCTCCCTCGGCGACAGTCCGGCCTTCGCGACCGAGTCGATGAACCTGGCTGACGTCCCGAAGAGCGTCATGCCGGTTTCGTCGGCGAAGTCGAAGAGGACATTGCCGTCCGGATGGACCGGCGCGCCGTCGTACAGCAGCAGCGTCGCCTCGGACGCGAGCGCGGAGACGAGCCAGTTCCACATCATCCAGCCGCACGTCGTGAAGTAGAACACGCGGTCACCTGGCTGGATGTCGCAGTGGAGCTGGTGCTCCTTGAGATGCTGGATGAGCGTTCCCCCGGCGCCGTGCACGATGCACTTGGGAACGCCCGTGGTTCCGGACGAGTACAGGATGTACAACGGATGGTCGAAGGGAAGAGAGGCGAACTCGAAATCCGGAGGGTCCTCCTGCCCGAGGAAGTCTCCCCACGCGACGCCGTTCGGAAGATCGTCCAGCTCCGGCGCGGGGTCGACGTAGGGCACGATGACTGTCCGCTCCACCGACGGCAGGCGGCCGACCAGTGCGGCGACACGCGGAAGCACGGGATGGATCTTTCCCGCATAGCGATAGGCGTCAGGCGCGACGAGCACTCGCGGTGCGATCTGCCCGAAGCGATCCAGCACGCCCTGGACCCCGAAGTCAGGCGAGCACGATGACCAGACCGCGCCGACGGCCGCGGCGCCGAGCGCGGCTACGATGGTTTCCGGCAGGTTCGGCATGTAGCCCGCGACGCGATCGCCAGGCGCAATACCCGCGCCCCGCAGCGCTGCCGCGAACCGCGTGACCTCTGACCGGAGTTGCGCATGACTCATCGTCCTGCGCTGCCGTCCTTCCCCGCCGAATATCAGCGCCGGCGTTTCACCGCGGCGCCGGAGGAGGTTGGCGGCAAAATTGAGCCGCGCATCGGGAAAGAATCTGGCTCCGGGCATCCGGTCGAGGTCGATGACGACCCTCTCGCCCATCGCGCCATGGATGCCACAGAACGTCCAGACCGCGCGCCAGAAGTCCGCCGGCCGTTGTATGGAGAAGTCGTACAGGGCCGGGTAGTCGGGAAGATCGAGGTGATACGTCGCCTCGAGATCCCGCATGAAGGCCGTGACTCTGGCGCGGGCGATGCGTTCGGCCGACGGAGTCCAAAGCGGGGACGACACGTTCGAATTATATCGGCCGGCACGGATCACGGCGCCAGACAGGCGACGCGGAAGGATCGGGGCCGAGTTGGAGCCCCGTACCGGCACGCGTGAGATGATCCGCCATGGCGGTTCAGGAAGGTTCTGCCGCCCGCTCGAGCACGCGCTTCCACTCGGCGGCTGAATCGAAGGTGTGGTCGAGCGCCTCGGGCGGGCTGTTCGGCGCCGGCTTCATGCGCAGCAGGATGGCCACGAGCTCATCGATCGCACGCGCGATGTGGTCCTGGTTGGAGGCCGCGATGTCGCGCCAGATATCCGCCGGGCTCGAGGCGAGGCGAGTCGTGTCGCGCAGCCCGCGGCCCGCGAGCGCGAGCCCGTCCGCCCCCACATGCTCCCCCACGACGTGCATCAGCGCGCTGGCGGCCAGCTGAGGCAGGTGGCTGAGGTACGCGACGAGCGAGTCGTGCGCATCGGGTGGCATCATCCGCACGCGCGCGCCGACGGCGTCGATCAGCACCGTCAGGCGCGTCGCCGCCGCCTGCGCGGCGTCACTGGCGGGCGTCAGAATCCACGGCCGCCCCTGGAACAGGTCGTCCCGCGCCGCCTGGAGGCCGCCGATCGCGGCGCCGGCGAGGGGATGTCCGCCGACGAACTGCAGCCGCGGAGGCAGGGTGCGCGCGGCAATGACGATGTCGCGCTTGGTGCTGCCGACGTCGGTGACGACGGCGTCACCCGGAATGTCGTCCGCGAGGCGGGCCAGGAGGCTGATGTTGGCCAGCACGGGCGCGGCGAGCACAACCAGGTCCGCCTCGGCGGCCAGGACCGGATCATCTCCGCCGACGTCGGCCGCATGCATGCGCATGGCGGTCTCGATCACGTCGCGCCGGTCCACCGCGATGAGCAGCACCGAGGGCCACAATCGCCGGACCGCGAGCGCGAGCGACGCGCCGATCAGGCCGAAGCCAATGATGGCGATGCGGCCAAACGGGGGCGGTGTGGCGTCCGCCGGATGCGCCATCGGCAGCAGCTTGGACAATGGTCAGGCCTCTCTCGGACTTCAGCTTTCAGACGCCAGCTTTCAGCTTGCTGCCAGCCGAGGTCTGAACGACAGCTGATCGCGGCGTCTAGACTCCCCACCCGCGGCGCGCCATCTGTTCGAGGCAGATGCTCCGCCCGATGGCGGGTGCGATGATCCGGAGCTCGGCCATCAAGCGGTCGAACTGCGCGGGGAACAGCGACTGTGCGCCGTCGCTCATCGCATGGTCCGGGTCGTGGTGCACTTCGATCAGCAGGCCGTCGGCTCCGGCGGCGACCGCGGCGCGCGCCCTCGGGGCGACCTTGTCGCGCAGACCCGTGCCGTGGCTTGGATCCACCAGGATCGGCAGGTGGCTCAGTTTGCGGACGACCGGAATGGCGGAGATGTCGAGCGTGTTGCGCGTGTAACTCTCGAACGTGCGGATGCCGCGTTCGCACAGCATCACGTCCATGTTGCCGCCGGCCAGGATGTATTCCGCCGACAGGAGCCACTCCTCGATCGTGGCCGAGATGCCGCGTTTGAGCAGCACGGGCGTTCTGGCGTGGCCGAGCTCGCGGAGCAGCGTGTAATTCTGCATGTTCCGCGCCCCGACCTGCAGGATGTCGGAGTACTTGACCATCATCTCGATCTGGCTGAGGTCCATGACTTCCGAGACGAGCTTGAGATGGTGGCGATCGGCGGCGCCGCGCAGCATCCGCAGCCCTTCTTCGCCGAGCCCCTGGAAGCTGTAGGGCGAGCTCCGCGGCTTGAACGCCCCCCCGCGCAGGATCTTCGCGCCGGCCCGTTTCACCGCGGCGGCCGCCGCCTCGACCTGCGGTTCGTTCTCCGCCGAGCAGGGGCCGGCCATGACGATGACCTCGTCGCCGCCGATTCGCACGTCGCCGACGGTGACGATCGTTCCTTCCGGCTTGAACGTCTTGCTCGCGAGCTTGTACGGCTCGG
>JANMCN010000038.1:0-34541 GCA_031361295.1 Acidobacteriota bacterium
CCCGTGGCCGGCGCGATGATGAGACCCGCCGAGAACAGGTGGCGGGCGGACATCTCGAACCGGTTGCCGGCGAGTTGCGTATTGCTGCCGTCGACGTCCTGGACGAAGTCGGTGAACCGCCCGTCGTGAAAACTGTAGGTGGCGCGCGCCGTCAGGCTTCGGATCGCCCGCGTCTCAGCGGCAGCTTCGACCCCCTGGAATCTGGTCGCCCCGGCGTTCTGCAGTGACGGCAACCCCCCGGCAGCGGTCGCGGTGACGAGGTTCTGAAAGTCCATCCGGAACGCAGCGGCTTCGACATCGATACGCCCGCCCGCCCCGCGCAGCTTCAGGCCCGCTTCGTAGCTTCGCGCCGTTTCTGGCGCGAGAATCCCCTCGTGTTCGGCGAGTGAGAAGTCGAACGCCGCAGGCTTGAATGTGTCGCGGTAGTTTGCAAACACTCGAATATGATCGGGCCCGCGCTCCCACAGTCCGAGCATGGTCCCGAGGCTTCCGGCCGGCCGCGCCTGCGTGGCGCGGGCGCTCTCACCGCGGCGCTCAGAGGTGGCATCGAGTCGGACACCGGTTGAAACACGAACGCGGGGCGCGGGCGACCATTCGACCTGGCTATACCCGCCCTGGAAGGACCGTCGATTTTCGGCGTCGAGGTCGAGCGTGGCCGGCAGCCGGACGGGCGTCGCCGGCGTACCGCTCAGCGGGACGCTGTACACGAACGTCGCGCCGCGACCCTCGCCGTTGCCGAACAGGAAATCGCCGCCCACGATCAGCTGGAGGTGAGACCGCACCGGCCAGGCGACGTGCGTGTCGGCGTAAATGTCGTTGAGATCGATGTCTTCGCGAAACCCCGTCGCGTTCGTCGCGGTGTTCGACACGCTCGCCAGAAACCCCCGGACCATGCGCTGCGCCCCATGAGAATACGAAGCCGTGGTGGTCCAGCGGGCTTTGGACATCATTGGCCTGTCCACACCAAACGACATGCCGATGCGAGTGTCGTCGAGAAAGGCCCCTTCGGGGTTGTAGTTCGCGTCGAGCGGCGTCCTGCCGGCCAGCCCGGCGCCCTCGCGAACGTGAGGACTTGCCGGCTGCTGATGCAGCCAGTTGAGATCCGCGGAAAACCACAGCCTCCGGTCCCGATCGCTGTTGGCACCCCGGTAATTCGCGTGTCCGCGGCGGTATGCCGTTCGCGTGTCGCTGAAACCCTGACGGTCCACGTCCGCGCTCAATCGCGACTTCCACGACCCGGCCGCGGGCATCGCCAGATCGATCGCGGCGCCGCCGCCCGCAAAAGAGCCGCCGCGCGCCGAGGCATAGCTGCGGCCCTCCGCCGCGGCCTTGTGCACGACGTGTATGACGCCGACGAAGGAGGTCGCCCCGTACGTGACGGGCGCCGAACCGCGCAGGATTTCTATCCGCTCGACGTCGCGCAGATTCAGAGTTGCGAGGTCCGGGTTGAACGCCCCACCCCAGGGGATGTCATCGACGACCAGGAGGAATGCGTCGAACTCGCGCAGTCCCCAGAACTCCGGCACGGCCGCAGCGGGACCGGCATCGCCGCCCTGACCGACCTCGACGCCGGTCGCCAGCGCGAGTGCGTCGCGGATGGTCGTCGCGCCGATCGCACGCAGCGTGTCGCCGTCGATGACTTCTACCGATGCGGGGACATCGTGTGGAGGCTGCGGCAGCCGTGTCGCGACGACCTCGATTTGTTCTTTGACGGCCAGCGTCCCGGCGGGCGTCGGATTCTGGGCCGCCTGCTGTGGCGTGTCAGCTCCGGCTGCGCCGGGTGCGGTGATGGCCAGCGCCAGCCCCAGCGAGGCTACCCGCACCACCGCAGACCTGCGGCCTGCGCGCCGCGCGGGAGAACGCGTGTAGATCGACGAAAAAATCGCCATGACGCGTTCAGTAGTACACGCCGGCGTCGGCCGTCGCAATGCCTCCGAGCGTCCCTGTCGCCGATCGCCGTTGCGGGGTGGGGGGAGAGCGGTTGCGGGGGTCAGGACTCGGAGACGGCTGTCGCAGGCTGAACGACGCCGCGGAACAGCAGCAGGTTGAAAAAGATCGCACCGGCGACATGGGCTGCGGTCGCGACGAGGAGTGCGGGTCCCATGGGTCCCCGCCAGGCGTACTTGCAGAGGACGATCGCGCCGATGGTGAAGTGCACATGGTCGGCCGTCACGACGGCGCGACCGTAAATCCCGCCAAGCGCCGATCCTCTGGCGATGTAGTTCATCGACCCGAGCCCAAGCAGGGCGGCGCCGAGGAGCTGGTACATCACGTCCGGACCGGCGGCGCCGACGCTATCCGCCATCTCGCGCGGGGCAAACAGCAGCGCAGCGCCTCCCAGGCCAAGGCAGGCTGCGAAGAACGTCACCCCCGCTCGAGCCGATCCAGGCGTCATGGCGCGTGTTCCCCGGCGGTCACCTCGCGAAGGACGACTGATCGCGCGCGCTCATTGAGGCGTCTGGAATGTCGCCCGGGCCTCGACGACGTGGTCCAGCCCGATTTCGGGCGCGTGGTACGGATGGGCGTCTGCAGTGTCCCTCAGCGCTGGAAGTTCAGCGACACCCCTGCGGCGACGTTCACCGTGCCCCCGTTGACCTCACGGTTCGAGATGGTGTGGCCGATGGTGCCGTACACGCTGACGTTTGGCGCCACGACGAGCGTGAGTCCACCGGTGACGTCCGTCTGGGCGCGCGGAAGCGTGGTCGCGTCGAGGCCCGGGTTCGCGCGCGTCGAGTACGTCTCGCTGGCGCTGCCCGTCACCCACGCCCGTTCGGACAATGCCGCCTCGATTGCGCCGCTCGCGAACACGGCGCCCCGGGAGAAATACCCGCCGCTCCCGAACGCGCGCCAGCCGCTGCGCCGGAGCTCCACGTTGGCAGGGAGCGCCCAGTTCATCCGGCTTCCCCCGGTGAGCGGCGGCGCGTCGAGCACCTCCAGCATCGGGGTCACCGCGAACCCGAGCCGGTGTGTCGACGGATCTTCGACCTGGACCTTCGTCGTGAGATAGAGGTTGCCGAACCCCCTGACGCCCGCGCTTCCCGGCTCGTGCGCGTAGTAATACGGAACGCTCATGCCGACCTGCACCCGGCGATGGAGTGCCAGGCCCGTGTCGATCATCGGAAAGTCGAACTCCCGCAGCGCCTGCCCCCGCCAATACGCAAAACCGACCGTGACGAACCCCGCCCCCTTCGGCATCACGGAGGCGTCGTCCAGCCACGTGCCGAAGTTCCGTACGTCGCCGGCGGAGGTCTGCCCGTCAGCCGCACTGCCGGGCGCCGAGGATGGACTGCCGGCCGCGGTCGCCGAAGGGGCGGTGACATGGCCGCCGCCATGCGCGTGGCCGAAGCCGCTCTTGCCCTGCGCGTCGGCGCGTGCTCCCGACGCGAGCGTCCCGAGCACCGCGAGCCAGGCGACGAGGCCCGCGATGCCCCGATTCATCGTCACTTACTCGTGCCTGCAGCCGTCGTGGCTTCGGACTCGTGCTTGAGGGTCTTCGTTTTCCGCTTCGCCGGAGTAGCCGTAGGGTCCGTCGTCGTCGAGGTCGTCGTGGACCCCGCCGTTGACGTGGACGAGGTGATCATCGTGCTGGCCTGCTGTTCGGCCCGGTGCACTTCCGTGTCGACGTTCGCCGTGGACTTGAGGCTCTGGATGGATTGTCCGAGGCTCATTCCGTCGGTCACCATGTGCGTCTTCAGGTCGGCGAACTTCAACCCGAGGTTGTTCGAGACGTTCACCGCGGCCACGAACTGACCGAGATTCTTGAACCCCGCCGATGCCGTCATCAGGTCCGTGCCGGCCGGCAGCCGTGTCCGGAGCTTGTCGGCCAGGTTGGTGTTGCGCTGCAGTTTCTGTTGCACGGGCGTCAACGTCACGACTCCCGCGACCGGCGCGGGGCTGGTGGTCGCGGATTTCGTCGTCGTCACGGCGGACGCACCGGTTTTCGGCGCGTGCGAACTCTTGGCCGCTTCGGCTCCGGAGGAATGCGTACCGCCCGCGTGCGATCCGTGGGTCGTCGCGCCGCTCGATCCGTGGGTCGTCGCGCCGCTCGATCCGTGGGTCGTCGCGCCGCTCGATCCGTGGGTCATCGCGCCACTCGATCCGTGACTCGTCGCGCCACTCGATCCGTGTGTACTCCCGCCGGCGGGTTTCGCGGCTGGACCATGCGTCGCGCTCTGCCCGTGGCTCGCCGTGCTGCCGTGCGTCGACACGGACTGGGTTTTCACGGGTGACCCGCCACCGTGCGCGTGTTGTTCGGCGAACGATGCCGACACGTTGAAGAGCATGACGCCGGAGAACGCGGTCGCCAGAATTGAGCGCTGCATGAAGCCTCCCTGCTCGGTGCTGAGCACGGGCTACCGACGCAAGCACCATGCCGGTTGAGCCGGGCGGCAGCAGAACCCGCAAGTCGCTGGTATCGCGACCGTTAGCAGACCGTCCAGAGAATCGGGCGATCCCGGGGATGACGGGTTGGTGGCAGGAACGACAGATCGGGAGCGTCGTTCCTGCCCGGTTCGACGGGTCAGGCTTCGAGCCCACCGTGGCCCGCAGACAGGTGCGGCCGATGGTGCGGGCGGAGCGGTTGGTATAGGCTGTGGCCCACAACCCAGCGCTTTGTGAGTCGATCCGCACGCCACTGCGCGCCACCGGTGTGCGCCGAAGCGGGAAGAAAAGTAGGCGCTGCCTCAAGGGGGATTGCCATGGCCGTGAATCGGCTCCTCGAGCGGCGCCAGGTCGAGCATCGGTTCTTCTTTCTCGTGGCCATTCTGTTCCCGCTGGTCATCCTCGCTGGTTTTGCCCGGACGTACTACCTCAAGGAGTTCTTTGCGTCGCCCCCGGTGTCGATGCTCGTGCACCTGCACGGTCTCCTCATGACCGCGTGGATCGGTCTGTTCGTCACGCAGGTGTGGCTGATTTCGGCGCGTCGCATCCAGACCCATCAGCAACTCGGAATCGCCGGTGGCGTTCTGGGTTTTCTCATGGTCCCGATCGGGCTGGTCACGGCCGTCGCGGCGGCGAAATACGGCTCACCGTCGTTCCCTCCGGCGATTCCGCCGCGCGTCTTCCTGGTCGTGCCCTTCTTCGACATGGTGATGTTCACGCTCTTCTTCGGAGGCGCGCTCTATTACCGGAAACGGGCAGCGGACCACAAACGCCTGATACTCCTCACGGTCATGAACTTCCTGCCCCCTGCGGTCGCGCGTCTGCCGATCGCGGCACTGGTGGCCTTTGGTCCCCTCGCGTTTTTCGGTATTCCGGACCTGGTCACCCTGTCGCTGGTTGGCATCGACCGCTGGAAGAACGGCAGGGTGAACAAGATGTTCCTGTACGGCGCCATCCTCCTCACGCTGTCGCACCCGTTGCGGCTGATGCTCGGTGGGACCGCGCTCTGGATGCGATTTGCGACGTGGCTCACAGCCTGACCGGTCGCTGATGTTCCCATCTCCGTTGCGCCAGCGGGCGTGACGTCGATGTCCGCGCGGTGTCGCGGGCCGTTTTTGTTCTCCTGCTCTCGTCGTCGCTCGTCGGCCTCGCGGGATGTCGCCGCGCGCTCGAGGGGAGGGAATGCATCAGTGTGCTTGATCTTCCGGCCGTTTGGCTGTCTGATGGCGGGATGATTCGATCCTTCCGGACGCTTGCGGGCACGTTTCTCTCGCTGAGCGCGCTCGTCGTGCTCTCCGCGGGTGGTCCCCCGCAGACTCCTTCTGCGGGCCAGCCTGACCGGCTGGTGTACTTCGGCACGTACACGGGCGAGAAGAGCCGTGGCATCTACGTCTCGCGCCTGGACGTCCGCACGGGGGCTTTGTCGCCGCCGCAGCTGGCGGCGGAGATCAAAAACCCGAGCTATCTGGCCGTTCGTCCGGGTGGCGCGTTCCTCTACGCCGTCAGCGAAGTGGACGCTGTTGACGGCAAGCCCGGAGGCACGGTCAGTGCGTTCGGTGTCGGGAGCGGCACGGGGATGCTCACGGCGCTGAACCAGCAGTCGTCCGGGGGGCGCGGACCGGCGCACATCGTCATCGACAAGACTGGCGGCCACGCCTTCGTGGCCAACTACGGCGGGGGCACGGTGGCGATGCTTCCGATCGGGCGTGATGGCACCCTCGGGTCTGCATCGGCGATCGTCCAGCACACCGGTTCCAGCGTGAACCCGTCGCGGCAGAAGGAGCCCCATCCGCACTCGGTCAATCTGAATCCCGACAACCGGCTCCTGTACGTGCCCGATCTGGGCACGGACCAGGTGATGATTTACCGCGTCGGTGCGGCCGACGGCACCCTGAAGCCGAACGATCCCCCCTCCGCACCCGCGGAGCCGGGTGCAGGTCCACGCCATTTTGCGTTCCATCCCACGGGCCGGTTCGCCTATGCCATCAACGAGCTCCTGTGCACTATTACCGCGTCTGCCGTAGACCCGAACGGGGGTGGGCTGAAACCGGTGCAGACCGTCTCGACGCTTCCGCCAGGCCAGGCAATGATCCAGGGTTACAGCGGCGCAGACGTCCAGGTGCATCCGTCAGGGAAGTTCCTCTATGCATCGACCCGCGGGCACGACAGCATCGCGGTCTTCGCCATCGACGAGAAGACGGGACACCTCACCGATGTGCAACACGAGCCGACTGGCGGGAAGACGCCGCGCGGGTTCGGGATCGACCCGACCGGCGCCTACCTGCTGGCGGCGAACCAGGGATCCGATTCGGTCGTGGTCTTTCGCATCGACGCGTCGACCGGTCGGCTTGCCGCCACCGGTCACACCGTGACGATCGGCGCGCCCGTCTGTGTGAAGTTCGTGCCGCCGGCGCGCTGAGTCGATTACCTCGTGACGGCGCTCCCGGTGCGACACGCGGGAGCACTGGTGCTCGGTCACTCAGGCGGGGGACTCGGACGACAGCCTCGAGCGCCGGCGTCCGAGTCCTCGGATCACTGCCCGACGCTCTCGGCCCAGACTTGCAGCGGTCTGTCGCATTGAAAGCTCGAGACGGTGACGCTCGTCAGCGTTCCTTTCAAATGCTCGCCCGCCGTCAGGCTGTTCGTCCCGCTGACGGAGGTCAAATCCGGCCCGGAGATGACGGGAACCTGCTTGCCCTTGTGTGACCCAAGCGCGGAGTCCGGCTGGATGTTGAAGGTATACATCTTCGGGGGAGTGCTGGCATCATCGTCATGGTCGAATTTCACCGTGAAATTTTCGACCCTCGTAGGCAGGCATGGTCCTTGACCGACAGTGCCGCCGACGAAGTAGAGCTGGAATGCCACTACGGATTTGCCGCGGTCATGATCCGGATAGTACTGCTCGGTGCCATCCGCCGCCTTCTTCCATGGCTTGCCGGGACTGCCGGTCGTCCCGCTGTCGATGATCAGTGACCCGCCTCCCTTGACGATGATGGGCGGGCGATCTTCGTCGGCAGTGATCAGGGCAATCGTCGCGAGAAAAACTCCCGCCGCGCCGAGAGTGGCCGCGGCGATCCCAGTCAACAACAGTTTTTGCGTGTTGGTCACACTGCCACCTCCACAGAACGGGGCCGCTAATTCAGCCCCGCCATCCGCCGCAACTGCACCAGGTCTGGACGCGCTTCGTACGACGCGACGTCGGTCTTCCACTCCTGCCGCAATCGAGCGGCGGCGCGCTCGGCGCGTTCGACGAATCGGTGCTGGCGTTCGCCGTCCCGCGACTGGCGCGCCGCCGCCGCACCGATCGCTGCGATGCGCCACTCGAACTCATAGGAGACCGTCGCCTCGGGCGCGGCGAGCGTCTCCTCGGCTCCAGCCTGCGCCCCACGCGGGTCGCGCTGCGCCAGGCGCGTCAGCAGCGTCCAATAGCGCAGCTCGCGGCCAGCGGGCGACAGCGGGCCCGCGACCGGTCCGTGTCCCTGCCGCGCCCTGCGTGTCGCACCGGGCTGCACGTACTCCAGCAGCACCGCCGTCAGCTGGGCATTGGCGTCCCGACCCGAAGTGGACGCGGCCACAACACGTCTGGCGTACCGAGTGACGTCCGATCCCTGACGCTGGATCGCCGCGGCGAGCGTGCGGAGCAGCAGCGCGCGCCGTTCGCGTGGCTTGTACGCATCGAGCCCTGTCGCGATGCCCGTGTCGATCTCGTCGAGCAGCGCGGCGCCTTCCGAGTACCGGCCGACGCGAATCAGCAAATCCGCCCGGTTGACGAGGTCGTATGACAGCGCGGACAGGTCGTGCTGCCGTCGGTGGATGTCGAGACCGCGCGCGCGGTACTGGAGCGCGTCAGGCAGCGCGCCGAGCGCATTCGCCTCGCCGGCGAGGTTTTCGAGAGCCTGGGCCGTCTGGGCTTCGTCCTTGATGTCGGTCGCCAGGCGGAGGGAGCGTTCGGCGAGCTGGCGTGCGTCGGCGTAGTGCCCGAGTGCTTCCTGCGCCCGCGAAAGGACCGAGAGCGCCACCAGTTCGTACCGCCGATAATGGTTGGCCTGGAAGTAGTCGAACGGCGCCCTGGCCGCCGCGATGCCGTCCTCCGGACGGTCTTCGTCGACCATGATGGCGGCGCGCTGGATGCTTGCGCGGGCGACGATTCGCGGCGCGCCACGCGTGTTCGCGATGTCGATGGCGCGCACGAGATGCGCATCGGCCTCGGCGTTCCTCCTGCGCAGGGCCAGGACGTTCGCCAGTTCGACGAGCCCGTCCGCCGCCACCGCGTCCAGGTGTTCCCGCAGCGCCGAGTCCACCGCCGCGGACGCCATCTTCTCCGCATCGTCCCAGCGCCCATCCGACGCGGTGACGCTGCTCAACGTCAGCTCCGCGCGAATCCGCTGCGCGCGGCTCTGCACCCTGGCGGCCAGGTCGTCCGCGCGTTCGAGCGCGACGCGTGCGGCTCGCCCCTCTCCGGAGCTGTTGAGAAAGACGCCAAGGCGGATGAGCGTCTCGACCTCACCCTCCACGTTCGCCGCGGCGCGGTACAGCCGCTCCGCCTCGGCAAACCCCGCGAGGGCCTCGTCGCGCCGACCTTCGAGCCCGAGAATCGAGGCGCGGCGCAGGTGGGCGGCCGCGTACTGTCCGTCGATGTGGATCGCCCGCTCGTAGCTGACCCGGGCATCGGCGCTGAGCGCCGCCGCTTCCTGCGCTCGGCCGAGATCGAGCCAGGCGCCCGGATCGCGTGGCTCGCTGGCGGTGAGCTCGGAGTACGCCCGCACGGCGGCGTCCACGTCCCTCAGCATCAACGCGCGGATCGCCTGTGTGCGTTTCC
Organism: Acidobacteriota bacterium; assembly: GCA_031361295.1. Classification (GTDB taxonomy): domain Bacteria; phylum Acidobacteriota; class Vicinamibacteria; order Vicinamibacterales; family 2-12-FULL-66-21; genus JALZOC01. The sequence goes on from JANMCN010000038.1 coordinate 9,200, forward strand.
GTTCGCCGAACGGAAGGCGCGATTCGCTGGTGACGAGCGCGCTCACCTTCAGCAGCGCCTGCTGTGCGCCCTCGACCTCGCCCAGCTCGGTGTCTGCCTCCGCCATCCGGATGTATGCGGGCGGATAATCGGGAGCCGCCCTGATGGCCTCGCGGAGCGCAAGCTGCCCGCTGTGATACGCGCCGTCGCGGAGTGCAGTCGTGCCGCGCCGGTACCATGCCGAGGCTTCGGCATTCGGAGCATTCGTCCCCGTGACCTTCCATCGCCACAGGCCAGCGGTCGCAAGGATCACCACGACACCGATCGCGACCCAGGCACGGACGCCCGGGCGTGCGTTCCATGCGCCCACCCGGGAGCGACGCGCGCCGGATCCCGTCGAGGCTGTTCGCCCCGAATCGGGCGTGAACACCCGCAGCGCGCCAAGGAGCTCCTCGGCCGATTGAAAACGATCCTCGGGATCTTTCGCGAGCAGCCGGCGGCACAGCGCGTCGTGCTGCACGGTCAGCTCCGGCCTCAGCGAGGAGACGTCGGGCGGGTCACAATGGAGAATCTGCCCGGCGAGCTCGAGCGGGGTCAGCGCGTCGAACGCACGCTGACCGGTGAGGCACTCATGGAGGACCGCCCCGAGGGAGAACAGATCGCTCCGCCCGTCGATCGGCAGCTGTCGCACCTGCTCCGGCGACATATACGCGGGCGTTCCCACCACGACCCCGGGTGAGGTCAGTGCGGTCGTGGTCTCGACGCTGGCGGCGTTCGCGAACGCCGAGTCGTTCTGGCGCGCGAGGCCGAAGTCCAGCAGCTTGGCGTGCTGCTCCGGTGTGATGACGATGTTGTGCGGCTTGAGGTCGCGATGGACAATCCCGTGCTGGTGCGCCAGGGCCAGCGCGGACGTCAGATCGCGCGCCATGGTCATGGCGAACCGGACATCGAGCGCACCCCGCTTCAGCGTTTCTGCGAGCGTCTCCCCGGGGACATATTGCATGACGATGCAGCCGCGGCCGTCGGGTTCGTCGATGACTTCGTAGACCCCGCAGATATTTGGATGCTCGAGCGAGGCCGCGGCTCTCGCCTCGCGGAGGAGCCGCTTGCGGGCGGACGGATCGGCCGCCTTGTCAGGTGTGATGAACTTGATCGCCACGAGGCGATCGAGGGCCATATCCCTGGCGAGATAGACCGAGCCCATCCCACCCGTCCCCAGAAGCCGCTCCAGGCGGTAGTTCGACAGCCGGGCGGCAGCGGGCGCTCCAAGGCTCATACGAATACGGAGGCGGTGACGAGTGGACCATAGATCAACGCAGGTGGCACTGCAAGGTCAGCCCTCGTCCTGCCGTCGGGACTGTCGTACCTGGGTCTTGGAGCTCGGAACCTCGGCGTGCTCCGCGCGATCAGCCGCGGAGCAGCCAGTCGCGCCACGGACGGGCCAGCGGGGCGCAGGCCGCAAGCGCCCGTCGAGCTCCCGCGTCCTTGTGCCGCCCTGTCGCATAGGAGACTTCGTTGACGCGAGCGATGCTCCAATCCGGACACGGCCTCTCCGAGAGCGAGAGGTCCTGTCCGGAGGTCACGAGGCCGGGCTGCAGAACACGGAAGTACCATCCGGTGCGGCCGGACTTCAGGACCAGCCGCGGCAGATCGAGGCGGTTCCAGCGCGCTGCGAGCTTCCAGCAGGGGCTCCGCGGCTGAGACACCTGCACCAGCGCCGTGCCGACCGCGTAGACGTCGCCCACGAACACCGACTGTTCGTCCATTCCGCTCACGGTGAAATTCTCGCCGAAGGCCCCGGCGCCGAAGGCGCCTTCGCCGAGCATACGGCGCCACTCGGGGAAGTGGTCGGCGGAGTATACGCAGACGGCCTTGTCCGGACCGCCGTGTACCGTCAGATCCGCCTGCTCATCGCCGTCCAGATTGCTTGTCTCGAGCCGGATCGCCCCGGCCACCGCGCCCTTGAAGAACGAGGTGATCCAGGGTTCGTCCCCGGCGATCACCTGCGGCCGACCGACCTGGATCGAGACCACCACGGGATGCATCGGTGCTGCCTCACTCACCTGGCGTCAGGTGACTACCCCAGAAGGATGCGCACCGAATGCGTGCGCCCATCATCGGCCAGGGCAATGTCGGCCCCGGTGCAGTCCGTGCCATCGACTTCCGCGCGCGTGACGCCCCGGCACACGCCCGAGGGATTCTCGACAAGGATATGGTACGACGTGCGACCGCGCGTGAAAGTCGCCTCGTACTGCGGCCAGTTCCTGGGGATGCAAGGATCGATGTGCAACGCACCCCGGCGCAGGCTGATGCCGAGAATGGCCTCGACCCCGACCCGATACATCCACCCGGCCGACCCCGTATACCAGGTCCAGCCCCCGCGGCCCGTGTGCGGTGGCACGGAATACACGTCGGCGGCCACGACGTAGGGCTCCGCACGATATCGCGCGACGTCGGGGGGCGTGGCCGTGTGATGGACCGGGTTCAGCAGTCCGAAGAGGCTGCCTGCCCGATCGCCGTCACCCATCCGGGCGAACGCCAGGACGTTCCACAACGCCGCATGCGTATACTGGCCGCCGTTCTCGCGCACGCCCGGAAGATAGCCCTGGATGTAGCCGGGGCTCGGCGCCATCCGATCGAACGGGGGCGTCAGCAGCAGCGAAATCCTGTCGTCACGCCGAATCAGGCGCTCGTCCACGGCGTCCATCGCACGCGCCGCGCGGGCCGGGTCGCCGGCGCCGGAGATCACGGCCCAGGACTGCGCGATTGCATCGATCTGGCACTCCACGTTCTGCTTCGATCCGAGCGGCGTCCCGTCGTCGAAGTACGCGCGTCGATACCAGTCGCCGTCCCAGGCGGATTCGATGGCCGTCGTGAGGGCCGTGGCATGGCGCAGGTACTCGGACGCGCGCTCCGCGTCCCCGCGCGCGGAGGCGACGTCGGCGAAGGGTCGGAGCACGGAGACGAGGAACCATCCGAGCCACACGCTCTCTCCTCGGCCGTCGCTGCCGACGAGGTTCATCCCGTCGTTCCAGTCACCCGTTCCCATCAGCGGGAGGTCGTGTGCACCGGTCGCGAGACTCACCGAAACGGCGCGCACGCAGTGTTCGTACAACGAGGCCGCGTCGGCGGAGACGCTCGGACGCTCGTAAGCCTCGTGCTCGTGTGGAGCGAGCAACCGCTGGGCGAGAAACGGAACGGTCTCGTCGAGCACGGCGTCGTCCCCCGTCGCCGCGACGTACTGAAGGGCGGCGTAAACGAGCCACAGGCGGTCGTCGGAAAAGCGCGTCCGCACGCCCTGCCCGCGCGGCTCGTGCCACCAGTGTTGCGCGTCCCCCTCGACGAACTGCCTGGACGCGGCGTGCAGCAGGTGCGCACGAACGAGGTGAGGCGCCGACGTGAGCAGCGCCAGCGTGTCCTGTAGCTGATCGCGAAACCCGAACGCGCCGCTGGACTGGTAGAACGCCGAGCGGCCCCAGATGCGGCACGCCAGGGTCTGATAGAGCAGCCAGCGGTTCAGCACGAGATCCATCGCGCGGTCGGGGGTGCGCACCTGGATGGTGCCGAGCAGGTCGTTCCAGAACCGCTGCACGTCGGCGAGCGCCTGGTCCACGCTCGAAGGATCACGGTAGCGTTCGATGAGGGTCCGCGCTTCCGCTTCGTTCGCGACCTCCCCGAGGAGCCCGATGATCGTCTGCTCGCCGGACGCGGGAAGATCCACGTGCACCTGGATGGCGCCGCACGAGTCGAGCGCGGCTCCGGTGCGGTTCGAGAACGCCTGCCGGTCGAGCGCCGCAGGCTCGTCGAGGCTTCCGTTGCGGCGGAGGAACTCCGTGCGATCGCCTGTCACGCTTCGTCCGTGGACGGGCGACAGGTCGAGGAAGGCCAGGCGGTCTGAGAACTCCTGGCGGAAGGCGTTCCGGGCAGTGATCGCCCCGGTGGCCGGTTCGATGCCTGTCACGACGTGAATGCCCGTGCGCGATCGGTTCTCGCCGAGCACCCACTCTGCGTACAGCGTTACGCGACAGCGGCGCGGGCGTCCCGAGGTGTTCCGTAGCGCCAGCCGGAAGACCTTCAGGGGCTGGCCGCCGGGGACGAACAGCGTGAGCGCGGACGCGACGTGGTTCCGTTCGTGCTCATAAACGGAGTAGCCCTGGCCGTGGCGTGTGACATACGGCTGGCCGCCGCCGGATGGAAGCGGCGTGGCCGACCACGATGCGCCGGTGTCCGCATCGTGGATGAACACGGCTTCGCCGGGCGGGTCACCCACCGGATCGTTGCGCCACGGTGTGAGCCGGTTGTCGTGGCTGTTACCGGCCCAGGTGTATCCGGGCCCTGTCTCCGTGCACGCGAAGCCGAACCCGTCGTGCGCCACCACGTTCGCCCATGGCGCGGGTGGCAGCGGCGCGCCGCCGCCCGTGAAAATCGCATACTCGCGGCCCTCGTCGGCAAATCCGCCGACGCCATTCGAAAACTCGAGACCACCCGATGCCGCCCCGATCCCCGGCACTCCCGCGGCCGCCACAGCTCGCCCGGTCGCAGGGGCCAGATCAGGGCGGGTCACCGGAAGGGTGACGGGCACCAGCGGACGCGTCAGCTGGTTCCGAAGGCCGCCATCGGTCGCATCCATGACCACGCGCGCGGCGGCCCGCATGAGCAGCTGGTCCTCGGCCGCCATCATGTCGGCGCGCCGCAGGAACACGCCGCCGGATCGGTCCATCCACGACTGCTCCGGGCTGCCTTCGATCAGCCGCTGCAGATCCTGCTGGAGCTCCTGGAGATAACTCGCCGGGTGCCGGTTGAGGACGATCAGATCGAACGACAACCCTTTCAGCCGGAGGTACTCGTGCGCCTTCAGCAGCTCGACGACGAGCGGTGCTTCGTCGGCCTGTGCGATGGTCACGAGGAGCATCGGCAGATCGCCCGAGATGCTGTACTTCCACAGCTCCTGCTGGTTCCGGCGGTTCTGTTCGATCGCATCCGCCGCGCGCAGCCCCGCATCCGCGTACAGGAGGCGCCCGCCGAGCCGCTGGAACAGCAGCGTGTCTTCGATCGTCAGCCCCAGGTGGCGCATTTCGATCTGGCTGTGCGTGCTGGCGAGCGCCAGCGCGCGTGCGACGGCTCGCCGATCGTGGTACTTCTCGATCAGGTGCTGTGCCGCCTCTTCACTGTCCGCGTAGGCCGTGGTGAAGGTCAGGCGCACTGTGGTCCGCGGGGCCAGGCGCACCGCATGCCGCAGGCTGACGATCGGGTCGAGGACGGCCCCGGTCGTCTGCGACAGCGCGCTGCCTCGTGCCATCGCGGCGGGGCTCGCGAGCGTGCCGCCGCGGCCGATGAACTGTGCGCGATCGGTCTCGTATTGTGTGGGGACTCCCCCCGGCGCGCGCCCGCTCAGCACGTGCACCAGGAACGTCCGATCGGTGCCGGCGCGAGGACGCCGCACGCAGATCAGCGCGTCGCGTTCCGGGATGGCGCGCGTCTCGACGAACAGGTTGCTGAACGCCGGATGCGCGAGATCCGCGTCGCCAGGGGCGAGGACGACCTCGGCGTAGCTCGTGAGCTCCAGATGCCGGGTGCGTCCGCTGTGGTTCGTGATCGTGACCCGCCGGAGCTCCGCATCGTCCTCGGGCGACACCACGAGCTCCGTTGCGAGCTCGACGCCGCTGTCGAGGCGCCGCCACTCGGCGCGGTCGGGCGCGAAGCCGACTTCGTACTTCTCGGGTTCGCGACGTGTGGGCTGGTAGGTCGTGGACCACACGTCACCCGACTCGAGATCGCGGACGTAGCAGAACGTGCCCCAGCCATCGGTCGTCACGTCCTCGCGCCAGCGGGTCAGCGCGATCTGCTGCCGCCGGCTGTATCCGCCCCCCGCGTTGGTCACCATCACGCCGTACGAGCCGTTGGACAGGAGGTGCGTGCGGGGGCTCACCGTGTGAGGCGTCATGTACCGGCGGACGGACGGCGCTTCGGCGGGCCCCTGGGGCTGCGACGGCGTATTGATTTCCATCGGCGGCTTGACCAGCGGGACCAGGTGCGGAACGCGCTCCTGGAGCAGCAGCTCGGCGGCCTGCACGCGCGGATCGGCGTGGAACCGCTGCTGCATCGGTGTGTCGTGCAGCGCATTGTCGAGGGCGACCAGGCTCATGCCCTGGTGATGCGCCATGTAGGTGGGAAGCACGGCGCCAAGGCCGTCGGCCGAGGAGCGCTCGGGCGTGTAGTCGATCGCTTCGTAGAAGCCGTACCGGCCGGACAGACCTTCGCTCGTCAGGCGTTCCAGGTTCCGGATCACATCGAGGGGCACGACCGGCGCCGCCAGGAGACAGGAATAGGGCGACACGACCAGGTCGTCGCCCAGGCCGCGCTTCAGCCCCAGGCCCGGGACCCCGAACGCACGATACTGATAGTTCCCCTGAAGGTCCTGCGCGTTGTAGGCCGACTCCGAAATTCCCCACGGCACCCCGCGCTGCGTGCCGTACTGTTCCTGGCGCTCGACGACCGCCAGATAGGTTTCGCTCAGCAGGGTGGCCGGGTAGCTCCGCATGACCAGGAGCGGCATGAAGTATTCGAACATCGACGCGCTCCACGACAGCAGCGCACGCGCGCTCCCGGTCGGGGTCAGGGCGCGTCCGAGCTTGAACCAGTGCTCATGCGTGATCTGGCCGGTGGCGATGGCCACGAAACTGGCGAGCCGCGCCTCCGAGGCGAGTGTGTCGTAGAAGGAGGCGTCCAGCCGGCCGTCGCTGACGCTGTACCCGATGGAAAACAGCTGACGCGTCGGATGGAACAGAAAGCCGAATTCGGTCTCCTCGACGAAGTCGTCGGCCAGATCCGACAGGCGCGTGGCGCGATCGATCAGCTCCTGCGCGTACGCGAGGGCCGGCGCCATCATCGTATGCAGGCGACGGGCGTCGTCAGTGCCCGCGGTCTCGACCGACGCCGCCGTGTACCAGCGAACCAAGGCGCCAAGCGAGGGCACGTCCGGGGGCCCGGGAACGGCTGGTGATTCGCTCGCGCGCTCTGCCGCAAACGGAGCCAGGGCATCGAGGTCGGCCGTACGCTCGGTGATGGCCGCCCGGGCGCGCTCCAGCCAGTGGCGCGCGTCCTGGGCGAAGGCGGTCTCTGCGGTCGTCCCGCTGATCTGCTGAAGCAAGGTGTCGAGCGCGGCGCTTCCCGCGTCGAGCTCGCCGAACAGCGTCCGCCATCCGCGAAGGCTGGCCGGCCGCTGCGCGAGCGTGGCGCGGAACGACGTCAGCTCCCGCGCCAGCGCACGGGCAGGCGGTGTCTTCCGGCTGCTGACGATGCCGGTCACGGCGTGTTCCAGCAGCACGATGGCGTCCCCGATGCCCTCGAGGGCGCGGGCATCGACGATGGGCGAGTCCTCGATGAGACTGACGATGCCGTTCTTGAGCGTCAACAGGTAGCCGGCGAGGTTGCCGCTGTCGACCGTGGACACATACGTGGGCGGGAGCGGTGCCAGCGTCCGCGTGTCGTACCAGTTGTAGAAGTGCCCGCGGTACCGGGGGAGCGCCAGCAGCGTCGCAAAGGTCCTTTCGAGCCGTTCGACCACTCCCGGGAATCCCAGATATCCGAAGTCGAAGGCGGACAACGTCGACAGGAGCTGCAGCCCGATGTTCGTGGGCGACGTCCGGTGCGCGACGAGGTCCTTGCGATCCTCCTGGAAATTGTCAGGAATGAGCCAGTGATCCTCCGGCCCGACGAGCTCTTCGAAGAAGCGCCACGTTCGGCGCGCCAGGGCGCGCAGCATCGAGCGCTCGGCCGGCGTCGGCACCTGGCGGGTGTGCGTGGCCGGACGACCCATCAGATAGGCGACGGCGGGTGACGCGGCCCACAGGGCGATGATCGGCAACGCGAGGAGCAGCCGCGTCGGCGCGACGGCGCCCACGAGCATCGCCATGGCGACGCCGGCCGCGGGTCCGGCCCACATGCGCTGCGCGACCTGCAACGGGGTCGGATCGTGGCGGGCGAACTGCTCGGCCGACACCCATTCCAGGAGGTGCCGACGGCTGACGAGCAGCCGCCACGACGTCCGGATCACCGCGTCGACCATCAGGTACGTCTGGTGGGCGAGGAAGGTGGTCGAGAGCAGCGACTGCCGGGCGCTCGTCCGTACGCTGTCGCGCTCGGCGACGATATGCTCCCGGAGCGGGACGCCCCGCACGCGGCTCGACAGCGCGCGACCCACCTGGATGTACGCAGGGAACGCCAGCACCATCACGGCGAGCAGCGTCCAGAGCAGCGGCGAGCCGGGCAGGATGGTCCACCCCGCCGCGAGCAGCACGGTCAATGCCGGGGCGAGCGTGCTGCGCCGGAGGTTGTCGAGAATTTTCCATCGCGCGATCGCCGGCAGCGTATTGGGCACAGGACGCCGGCTCGCGTCCGGCACGGTCCGCCACAGCCACCGCGCAATCTGCCAGTCGCCGCGCGCCCACCGGTGCTGGCGCGCCGCGAACGCCAGGTACTGCGTCGGGTAATCGTCCACGAGCTGGATGTCGGTGCAGAGCCCGGCGCGTGCGTAGAATCCCTCGAAGAGGTCGTGGCTCAGCAGCGTGTTCTCGGGCACGCGGTTGGCGAGCGCGGCCTCGAAGGCATCGATGTCGTAGATACCCTTGCCGACGTAGCTCCCTTCGTGGAACAGGTCCTGGTACACGTCCGACACCGCGGTGGTGTAGGGATCCACCCCGACGTGACCCGAGAACACGCGTGCGAACGCCGTGCTGTTGGCGCTGACCACGCTGACGCCGACACGCGGCTGGAGCACGCCGTACCCTTCGGTCACGCGGCCGAGCGCGGGGTCGAAACGCGGGCTGTTCAACGGATGCGCGAGGGTCCCGACCAGGCGCCGCGCCACTTCCAGCGGCAGCTGCGTGTCCGAATCGAGGGTGATGACGAACCGCATCGACGTCAGCAGCGCGCGGTCTCCGTGGCAGACGCTGAAGCTCGTGTCCGTGGCCCCGCGGAGCAGGTGATTGAGCTCGGTGAGCTTGCCCCGCTTCCGTTCCCAGCCCATCCAGCGTCCCTCGCGGGCGTTCCAGCGCCGCTCCCGATGCAGGAAGAAGAAGCGGCCCTCGCCGTATCGCGCATTCAGTTCGTCGATGCGGCGCCGTGCGTCCTCGACGATCTCCTGCTCGCCCTCGAGCGACGCCTGGTCGGCGTCCGGGAAGTCGCTGAGGAGCGCGAAGTGCAGGTGCTGATCCCGATTGGCCAGCGACCGCACCTCGAGCTCGTGGAGAAAGGCGGCGAGGCCGATCCTGGAGCTCACGATGACCGGCACCACCACCATCGTCCTGTTTGCGGCCGGGATGCCATCGCGCATCGACAGCTTTGGCAGCTCCCGCGGCCGCACCTGCGCGGTGACGATCAGATTGACCAGACTGATGACCAGCTCGCTCACCGGCAGGAGCACGACCGCCGCGACGATCCAGAGCTGTGCGGCGCTCGCACCGTGGCGTGCGGCGTGGACCACCATGCTGAGCACGCCGGCCGTCGTGACCGCCGCCAGGGTTCCCAGGTAGCCGAGCGCCTGGTGCCGGAACGCGAAGCGTGCAAGCCGCTCCCGCACCGACGGCCGATAGCCCACCTCCTGCTCCAGGCGAAAGCGGCCGCGCGAGATCAGGTAGTACCCGACGTGATGCGTGCGGTCATGACCCGGGTCGTCGCGCATCGAGGCGGCCGCGAGCGCCACGGCGAGCGCCGCGATGTCCGACTCGGGCCTCGCGGTCCGTTTCGCCACCGCTTCCACCGAGTGGCGGTACCGGTCGCGCGTCGGGAAGTCCATCGCTTCGTACGCGCCCGCCGGATCGCCGCGCAGCACGCGCTCGACGAGGTTGACCCGTTCGAAGAACAGCGTCCAGTCCATCGACGACAGCAGCCGCATGCTGGTGATCGCATTGCCGATCGCGAGCTGGTCGCCGGCCTGGCGCTGATGCTCGATCCGCAGCATCTCCTCCGCCGAATCCCCCTGGTCGTGCAGCGCCGCCTGCAGCGCCGCCCAGGCGGTGGCGGCAGACGCCGACTGGTCCCGGAGCCATTGCAGCAGTTCGACGACGAAAGCCGGCGACAGCCGCTTGTCGGCTTGTGCGCCCGCCTCGAGGAGGTGCCGGACGTTCCGCTCCGTCCAGTCCGCGCCGCGCACCAATTCGTCCTGCCACGCGCGCGCCTTCTCGCGGCTTCGCCTCGCGCTGACGACGCCGTCGGCGAGGCGCCGCACTTCTTCGACGAGCGCCAGCCGCAGCATGATGGGGACGGCCCAGACTTCCCCGATCGACAGCACCGCGGACCGCTGATACGCGCTGCAGAAGTCCACGAGCGTTTCGATGTCGATACGCCCCGCGGTGTGGGCGATGAGCTCGCGCGCGAGCAGGTACACGCGCGGGTACCCCTGGAAGTCCCCGTCGGCGAGCTTCGGGAGCTCGAGGTAGTACCGGCGCGGCAGGTGCTGCTGGATCTCGCGGACCTGGTGCTGGATGACGTGGTAGTTGTCGCAGAGCCAGTCTTCGGCCGCGACGGGCTGCGGATCGCGGCGCGCAGCCGACGACAGGTAACGATAGGCCTCGTCCAGCACCCCGGCGCTCTCGTCGAGCCGCGGGAGGAGAGGGCGGCCGCGCCGAGGATTGGCCGCAAGCGTATGGGCCGCGGCAATCGTCGCGGCGTGAGCCTGCAGCTGGTCCTGGCTGAAGATCTCGGTCGGCGCCCCCGCAAGATGGTCGAGCAGGCCGGTGCCGGTCTGGGCGTCCTGAGTCACCACGTCGTGCTGTCTGCGCCCTCCGGGGGCGATGGGAATGCAGCCGATTCTGCCAGGGCGCTCAGTGGGACATCCAGGCAGGAATCGAGCGGACAATCCTAGTCGCGCCCATGTCTGATGGAAGCGTACTCGCAATCCGGGGGGTATGGCGGTGCAATCGGGGCACCAGTGGAGTTGACACCATCGGTTTCTTCGCACCACGATGCGCACCTGAACCGTACGCTCTCGAGTCCAGCCCGAGGATTCCGCGATGTCCATCCCGCTCCGTCGACTGATTCCGTTCGGCGTCGTGGCCGTTCTCGGTTTCGCCGCGGCGCCGGCGGGCACCGTGCGCTTTTCCGATACGAAGCTTGGCAATGGGCTGCGGGTGATCATCTCGGAGGATCACTCCGCACCGGTCTATTCGATCGTGGTCCAGTACAACGTCGGGTCGCGCGACGAACGCAAGGGACGCACGGGCTTCGCGCACCTCTTCGAACACATGATGTTCAAGGGATCCGAGAACGTGGGCCAGAACGAGCACCCCTACCTGATCTTCATGAACGGCGGGTCCATGAACGGCACCACGAACAAGGACCGGACCATGTACTACGAGACGCTCCCGGCCAACCAGCTGGACCTGGGGCTGTTCCTCGAGTCTGACCGCATGCGGTCGCTCGCGATTACCGCGGAGAACCTCGAGAATCAGCGGAACGCCGTGCAGGAAGAGCGTCGCGCTGGCGTCGACAACCAGCCGTACGGCCGGACGTTCGAAGCGCTCGACGAACTCGCCTACGACAACTTCGCGTACAAGCACTCCGTGATCGGCTCCATGGCCGACCTGAGCGCCGCGAGCGTGGACGATGTGTCGGCGTTCTTCAGGACGTATTACGCGCCGAACAATGCCGTCATCGGGATCGTCGGCGACGTGAGCACCAGGACGACGCTGGCCAGGCTGGACGAGTACTTCGGCGCCATCCCGAGGCAGCCCGCGCCGGCCGCCGTGGACATGACGGAAGGGGCACAGACCGAGGAACGAAGACTCACGATCGACGATCGCCTCGCGCGGCTGCCCCGGCTCGACATGGCGTATCGGATTCCGCCCAGCTCCTCGCCTGACACGGACGCCATCGAGGTCCTCGCGACGATGCTGTCCGGCGGCCGCAGCTCCCGGTTCTACGAATCGATCGTCAGGCAGAAACAGCTATCGACGGGCGTCTCCGCGTTCGCCGTGGAATCGCGCGGCCCCGGCCTGTTCAAAATTATCGGAACCGTGCTGCCAGGCAAGACGCTTGGAGACCTGGAAGCGGCGATCGATTCGGAGATCGAGCGGCTGAAGGCGGATCCGGTATCCGGATGGGAGATCGAGAAGGCGCGCACGAGCGCGCGGCGCGCGTTCGTCACTGCGCTCGGCAGTTCCCTCAGCAAAGCGGTCCAACTGTCGCAGGACGCGCTCTATTACGACCAGCCGGGGCGCATCAACACGGAAGAGGCGCGCATCGCCAAAGTGACCGCCGCCGACGTGCAGCGCGTGGCGCGGCAGTATCTGGTGAAGACCGGTCGAGCCGTGGTGCAGACAGTGCCCCGCCCGTCCGCGCCGAACGGAGGCCAGTGATGCTGACCCGAAGCCTCGCCGCGATGGCGCTCACGGCGGGTCTTGGCTCGCTCGCGATCGCCGCAGCGGCTGGTGTGCAGGCGCCGTCGCAGGGTGGTCCGCCGCCATCGTCTTCGACCCGAATGGTGCTGAAGGGCAGGTCGCCCGTCTCACAGGACGTGCTGAAGGTCACGTTGCCACGGCCGCAGGAAGCCGACTTGGCGAACGGACTCCACCTGATCGTCCTCGAGGATCGTCACCTGCCGCAGATCACGTTCCAGATCCTCATTCCCGGGGCGGGCGGCTATTTCGATCCGCCGGACCAGATCGGCCTGGCCAGCGTCACCGGACAGCTGATGCGTGAGGGCACCAGGACGCGGACGTCCCCGCAGATTTCGGAAGCGCTCGAAAGGATGGCGGCGACGTTGACCGTCGGCAGCGGCCTGGCCGGCACGTCGGCCTCAGTGTCCGGCAGCTCGCTCACGGAGAACTTCGACACGTTGATGGCCCTCGCGGCCGATGTCCTGCTGAATCCGGCGTTCGACCCCGCCGAATGGGATCGTCTGCGAACCCGGACGAAGGCCGGACTCGTCCAGAATCGCGCAAATCCGAACTTCCTCGCGGCCGAGCGCTTGAACCGGGCGGTATTCGGCGCCCACCCGGCCGGCCGGATGTCCGCCACGGCGGCCAGTCTCGACGCGATCACCCCCGAGGCGCTCCTCGCGTTTCACAAGGCCCGGTACGTGCCGGATCATGCCGCGATCGCGTTTGCGGGAGACATCTCCCTGGCGGATGCGCGGACGCTCGTCGACACGAAGCTGGCGCGCTGGACCAGGGCGGGCGCGCCGAAACCGGCTGTCGACGATCCGGCGCCGATTGGAGGCGCGAGGGTCTTCCTCGTGGCGCGTCCGGGATCCGTGCAGACCACGCTGAGCGTCGGGACGCAGTCGATACCGCGCGCCGACCCGGACTTTACGGCCTTGACCGTCGTGGACCTGGTGCTCGGCGGCAGGATGGGCCGGCTGTTCCGTCATCTCCGCGAAGAGAAGGGATACACGTACAGTGTGGGCAGCTTCTTCTCCGCGACGCAGTACCGCGGCTCGTGGACGGCATCGACGAGTGTGCGAACCGAGGTGACAGAGCCGGCCTTGAGGGATCTGCTCGCAGACATGGCTGAACTGAGGGAGACGCCGGTGCCGGATTCCGAGTTCGCCGACGTGAAGCGCGCGATTGTCGGCAGCTTTGCGCTCGCGCTCGAAAACCCGCAGCAGGTGCTGGGCTATTACGTCGAGAACTGGCTGTACGGGCTGCCGCCGGATTACTGGGACACTTATCCGACGCGGGTGATGGCGATCACGCCGGCCCAGGCGCAGGCCGCCGCGAAGAAATACTGGGCCCAGGGCCGCCTCCAGATCGTGGCGGTCGGCGACGCGGCGAAGATTGCGGACATCCTGAAAAAGCAGGGGGAGCTCGAGGTTTACGACAGCGACGGCAACCCCGTCAGATAGCCGCCGCGGGGTTCCGGCCCTGGATTGATAACGGTCGAGCTTTGTGGCATGGTGGGCTCATGGCGGACAACCACCGACAGCCCTCGAACGAGCCGGAGCGATTCCTGTCCTGCCCGAAGTGCAACGCTGTCGCTGCAAAAGCCGAGACACTGGGGCGCACGCTCGTCTACGTGCGCTGTTCGGCGTGCGGCGAGACCTGGACCATCGCCGAACGGCGCAAGGCGACTCCCGGCAGGGACCGGTCGGCGCGGTTTCCCGTCGAGCACCCAGGGTAGCCGGCGCTAACGCCCCTCCTGCCGTAGGAGGAACGGCTCGCCGCCTATCGTGATCGTCGCCGTGCGCGGCCCGCCGCTGTTCGCCTCGACGATCAGCCGGACCGTGCCGTTCCCTGCGCCGCTGAGCCCTTCCGTCACCGTCACCCAGGGGGCGCTGTTCGCGGTACTCCAGGCGCATCCGGCGTCAGCCGTGACGCTGATCCGGATGTCGTCAGGGCCCCGCCCCGCATCGTAGTGGGTCGGCTTGATCCCGATGCTGCACCCCGACTGCGCGAGCGTGAAGGGCTGCCCCGCGATCGTCAGCGTCGCCGTGCGCGCCCCGCCGGGGTTGGTGTCCACCGCCAGCCGGACCGTGCCTTTACCCGTTCCGCTGCGTCCCTCCGTCACGGCAATCCACGGGGCATCGTTGGTGGTCGCCCACGCACAGCCGTTCTCGGCCGTGACACTCACGCGGACGTTATCGGGACCCGGGCCCGCCTCGTAATGCGTCGGCGCGATGCTGTAGCTGCACGTCAGGCCTTCCTGTCGCACGCTGAACGTCTGGCCCGCAATCGTCACCGTTCCGTTGCGCGGCGAGCCGGTATTGTTCGGCTCCACGTGCAGGCGCACGGTGCCGTTGCCGGATCCAGCGCGACCGTCCGTCACCGTGATCCACGGCGCCTGGCTCGTGGCCGTCCACGCGCAGCCGCTGTCCGTCGTCACGGTCACCACGATGTCGTCCGGGCCGCGGCCCGAATTGTAGGAGCCCGGCTTGATGCTGTAGGCGCACGGCGGCGCCGCCGGCGCTGCCGACTGATCGAGCGTGACGCGGATCCCCGCGACGGTGACGATGCCCGAGCGAGCGGCGCCGGGGTTTCGCTCGGCGACCACTTGAATCGAGCCACTGCCCGATCCGCCCTGTCGGCCCGAAATGCTGATCCAGTCGGCGCCGCTGCTCGCCGCCCAGTCGCAGCCGCTGGCGGTCGTGACGCTAATCGTCGTGGCCTCCCCTGAGGCCGCGATGGTCTTCCGCGGCGGGGAGACGGCGTAGCTGCAGGTCGGCGTGGGCGGATCCGGCGTCGGGGCCGGAGTCGGCGCCGGGGGGGCGGGCGCCGGGGGACCCGGCTCCGGCAGCGGCGGCGGCTGGGCGGTGCTGGCCTGAGCGATCTGAACCGTCACGCCGGCGACGGTGGCGGTACCGGTGCGGGGCGGACCGGGATTCGCCCCGACGCTGAACCGCACCGTGGCGCCCCCCTCCCCGGACGCGGGTGTGGGGTTTCCCACCCAGCCTTCGTCGCCGCGTGCGCCCCACGTGCAGCCGTCCGGGGCCGTGATGTTGACGGATATGTCTGCACCCGCCGCATTCACCGGGATGCTCGCCGGCGACACGTCATACCGGCACGGGGCTGCGTCCTGCGTCACGGAGACGCGCTGTTCGCCGACGACCACCGCGCCCTGCCGCGGCGTGCCGTTCGCGTTCGGCGTCACGGTGTAAGTGACCGTCGCGGGCCCCTGGCCCTCCGCCCCGCTCAAGGAAATCCAGGACGCCTCGGCGCGCGCGGACCAGGAGCACTCGCGGTTCGTATCGACCGTCAGGCTCCCCCGGCCGCCACTGGCGGGGATCGTCGGCACACTGTTGCTGACCGAAATGCCGCACTTGCTGGTCGACGGCTGTACGACGTCGATGCTCGACGAACCGCCGCAGGCAGTCGAGAGCAGGAGCAGCGCGAGGAGTGCGGGAGCCGGGTAGCGAAGGCGAACACGAGAACTCATGACGAGAGGGCCCTGACATCGACCGATTTGCACTGACAGCCACGGCGCGCGACGGTCCGCCTGGTCGTATGCAACCCGCGTGACGTCGGGCGTTACGTGTCGCCGCCGGGAAATGACGAGCTGGAGCCGTGGGAGACGGCGGCCGGGCTCCTCAGCACCGTACGGAGGACAGCCCGGGCCTGGGCTGGCCTATTTAGGGCCTGAATGAAGGCGCACCGACAGGGCCACTGTCAGGATTTCGGCGCGGAATGCGTCCGCAATCCCGCCAGTCTCCGCCCGTCGTGTCCTGCTTTCCTACGCGGAGACGCGCTGCAGTCCGCAGCCGCAATTTGAGCCGATTTCGCGGGCGCGCATCGGATAGCCTGTGCGTCAATCGATTCAGGCCCGGCTATTCGCACGGCCGTGCGTCGCCAGGCCACACCCTCGTCGTGCACTCACAGGCACAAACCGCACAACGTGAGCGACCGCGGGTCTCCCCAGCGACGGCACGCACCATGTGTGCTCCTCGTGGATCACGATCCCGATACGCGGGAGATGTACGGCCTGGTTCTCGCGGCCCGCGGGTTTCGAGTGCTGGAAGCGGAGGGGGCGGCCGACGCCCTGTCCCACCTGGCCGCGTGCCTGCCGGATGTCATCGTCGCGGAGGTCAGCATTCCACAGGCAGACGCAATCGATCTGCTCCTGCGGCTTCGCGCGGAACCCAGGACCTCGCGCATTCCGGTGATCGTCCTCACGGCGTGGACCGACCTGGCCACCCGCGAGCGCGCGACGGGCGCCGGCGCATCGGCCGTGATGATCAAACCGTGCCTGCCGGATGCGCTGGCGCAGATGATCTGGCGGGTGCTCGATAACGTGAATGGAATGCAGTCGTGAAGCGACCGTGCCGGCCGGTTCTGGTTGTCGAGGATCACGATGACACGCGCGAGATGGTCGAACTGTTCCTCCGCCAGGACGGCTACGTCGTCTGCACCGCCGCCAACGGTGCCGAGGCGCTCGAACGCGTAGCGACGGACACGCCGTGCCTGATTCTGCTCGACGTCACGATGCCCGTGATGGACGGGCCGACGTTCGCGCGACGACTCCACGCGTCGCCGGACCCGCAACTCGCGTCCACGCCGATTGTGCTGCTGACGGCGGTACCGAATGCCGCTCAGGTCCAGCGCGACACCGGTGCGCTGGCGGTCATCCAGAAGCCGGTCTCGTTCGAGAGCATCGCCGCACTGGTGGCCCGCCATTGTTCCGGCGGCTCAGAGACAGAAGGTTCGGACGTGCGCAGCTGAAGCTTGGGGGCGGCCCGAAATGGCGGCAACATCGATGCGGCAGGCAGCCGGCGCGCGACGCGCCACGCACCTGGTCAGCGTTTGTGCCCGGCCGCCGACTTGCGCCTCTCCGCCCAGTATTTCTTCATCCGGGCTCCGACGGCCTTGCGGGCGGCCGAGGACATCGGGCGACGGCGGCGACGCGAGGTGACGCTGCGGGCCGGCGACGGCGCCGCACCCCGCGGTGGGGACGGCACGCTGAAACCGCGACCCTCTGCCCGCAGTTCCGGGAACGCCCGGAAGATGGCCCGGGCTTCTTCAGCAATCTCCACCAGCCGTTGTTCGGCCCCTTTTACAGCCCACACACGTAAGTCAGTCGCGGCCATGGATCTCCTTCAGTACGCGCCGTGCGCATGCCGATGTGCTCGCCGCTCCGCAGCATACCAAAGTACCACCAAGCCCTTGGGTTCCAGCGACGCGAGACGGACCTGCGCCTCCGGAGGACCGGCATTCATATCAGCGGAATCGCGCTCGACGCGGACGCCGGACTCCCGAGCGGCGCCAAACCGCGGCCGAAGGCGATCACGCCGAACGCGGCGGGATCCGCGAGCGCATGTCGAACGGCCACGGGGGCGTTTTCCGCAGGCGGTGCTTGTGCGTGAGCAGCGCGGCCCGGTGTTTGCGCAGCGCCTCGAGGTGCTCATGGTGGTCCAGCACGTCGAACGGGGCACGGTCCCGGTGCAGGGCGGTGTGCCTCTGCCTCAGGCGGGTCGTGCACTCGTGCAGCCGGGTGTGTTCGAGCGCTCTGGCCACTGCCAGCGGGTAGGAAGGGTGCGCCACATCCATCAGCCGGGACACTTCGGAGACGAGCACATCGGGCAGGCACGGCTTCAGGAGGAATGCGGCCGCGCCTCCAGACGTCGCGCGGGCCCGGGTCCTCGCGTCGCCCGATCCCGTCACCACGATCACCGGAATCCCCGCCGTCCGCAGATCCGCTTGCAGGCACGACATCAACGTCACGCCGTCGATCCGTGGTATCGGCACGTCCGTCACGATCACATCAGGCCTGGACGTCGCCGCCGAGTGCAGCGCGTCCAGCCCGTCACCCGCCTGGAGCACGACAAATCCGGCTTCGGTGAGCGCGACCGCATACGTCGCACGGGTCTCGACGCTGGCATCGACGATGAGCACGGAGAACGAACCGGCGGACCGGCTAGGCGCCACTGATGCTCCCCTTGGGAATCCCGGGAAACGGCTCTGCGGTCAGCGGGAGGCATTCACGTCGTGGAGTGTCGGCCTGCTGAATCGGATGCGAGAACATCCTGCACTCTCAGTTTAGACCTGCGGCCGCGCCGCTCCTAGTGCCTTCGCGAAACAGCGAATCGACACGGCCGCCCGGAGCGGCAGACAGGGAAGTCACTGGGCGTTGGCAAATGGCTCGCCCGCGGGGATGAACTGAATAGGTACCTGGGACACGAATGTATGCAGCCAGTCGGCAACTTCCTGCATCCCGTGGTCCTCCGACATCATATGGCCCAGGATGATCATGGCTCGCGGGCGCCCGGCCGCCGCCGAATCGAGGGCGTATTCCGCGTTCCCGCCGGCCTCGGCGGCTTCGCCGCCGATTACCACGTCAATGTCCGCCGTCAGCGTCGGGACGCCGTACCCGGGGCCGAGGGCGATGCGACGCACGCGCATGTCGGGATCGCCGACGACGCGGAGGGCGTGGTCGTTCAGGCGTCTGGCGACATCGGTGGCGAGCGCACGCAGGCTCGTGGGCGGAAGGACATACAACTTCGGGTCCCCGGGTGACGCGTACTGCGTCCACCCGAGGGCCCGTGCCGAGCCGGCGATGAGCGGGTCCGGCCGCAGGGCATGAGCGTGATCGTGGAATCGCCAGATCACGAGTCCGTTCGCGGCGATGAAGCGCTGCTTCGCGAGATACGTCGGGTCGGCGTCCAGCCCGTCGGTCAGGTCCTTGTCGTTGTAAAACGTGGGTTCGTGCGTCACGACGAAGTTCCGGCCGGCCGCCGCGGCCCGCTGGAGGACGTCGAAAGTGGCCATGCCCGTCGTGGCTATCCCCCGCACGACCGTTTCCGGGTCGCCGGCCTTGAATGTGTCGCGGGTCTCGGTGCGCCAGGCGATGCCTTCGGCCGCGACCTTCTGCTGGATTCGGGCCACGAGTTCACGCCCCGTCATACCGCGGGCCTCCAAGAGGGATCCCCGGTTGCGATGGCCTCGACCGGCACGTCGCCGACCAGCGTGCGCAGCCACGTGGCGCAGGCGCGCATGCCGGGTTCTTCCGAGACGATGCGCCCGATCGCAATCATCGACCGCGGTGTCCCGGCCGCAGCCGTGTCGGCGACGTATTCCACGACCTCCCATTCGCGCGGCTCTCCGCTGACGAGGAGGTCCGCGTCCCGCAGGTTGGCCACCGTGCTGGCCATGTCGGTCGTGCCCGGGCTGAGTACGATTCGTCGCACCGGGGCGTCGGCCCGGCCGACGACGCGGAGGCCGCCGCGGATCTGGAGGTGGGTCCGGATGTGGGCCGCCACGCCGGCGACGGTGGTCTCCGGGACGGTATAGAGCCGATCGTTCGCCGGATCGCGTCGCGCCGTCCACCCGAGCGCGTCGCCGAGGGCACGCGTGAATTCGGCCGGCCGTCGCGCAAGCCAGTGATCCGAGAAGCGCCAGATCACGAGGCGATGCGCCTCGATGAACGCCTGCTTGGCGAGATAGACGGGATCGTTCGCGCGCGGGCCCGCTTCGTCGGCGCCGGTGTAGAACGTCGGTTCGTGGGTGATGATCAGGTTGCGCCCGGCCGCGGCCGCATGCCTCAGGACGTCGAGTGTCGCCATGACGCTCGTGGCGATGCCCGTCACGAGCGTGTCGGGGTTTCCCGCCTTGAAGGTGTCGACTGTCGTGTCGCGCCACGGTACGCCCACATGCGCCTGAATCCGCGCCACGACCTCCCGTGCGGTGAGGGCCCGCGCGCGCCTTCCGCCCCCGGCCGTCACGAGAGCGGCCGCGCCGCTGACCACGAATGTCCGTCTGGTGACGCCGTCCGCGCCGCTCGCCATCGTGCCTCCTCGTGTTGCCGCGTGTGAGGATACACGGACCTCGCGGGAACGAGAACAGCGGTACCACAAATGTGCGACAGACCGGACCGATTTAGGCCGGCGATCGCGCCATCGGCCACACGCCGTGGTCGGCCTGTCCGGGCTACGGCTCGCCACCTTCCGTTCCCTTGCCTGGGGCCGGTGTCGCCGGCCGCTCGTGCCGCAGGGCGGCCGCGCCGAGCATCCCCCCCATGCCGAGTGAATCGACGGCGCTGGTCGGGACGAGCATGAGGGCGCCCTTGTCCTTCAGTCCCTCGTACAACATGTTCATCGCCCGGAGCTGCAGCGCCGTCGGATTGTCGGAGTACGACCTGGCGGCTTCCTGGAACGAGTGCGCGATCTCCATCTCGGCTTCGCCCAGGATGATGCGTGCCTGCTTCTCCCTGGCGGCCTGCGCTTCCCGTGACATCGCGTCCTGGAGCGCCACCGGGATCACGATGTCGCGCATTTCGACCGACGACACGGTGACGCCCCACGGCGTCGAGCGCTGATCGATGAGTTGCTGGAGGTCCGCTTCGATCCGCTCGCGCCCGCGGAGGAGCTCCGTCAGCGGCGTGCGTCCGATGATGTCCCGAAGCGCCGTCTGCGCTGCCCAGCTGACCGCCTGCGCGTAGTCCTGCACTTCGAGCGCCGCCTTCTGCGCGTCGTTGACCATCCAGAACAGCACCGCGTCGACGTTGACCGGCACCGTGTCGGACGTCAGCGTCTGCTCGGCCGCGAAGCTGGTCGTGATCGTCCGCTGATCGATCCACGACGACACGCGCTCGAGGAGCGGCACGATCCAGAACAGCCCCGGACCGCGAAGGCCCACGAAGCGTCCGAGCCTCAGCACCACCGCCCGCTCCCACTGCTGCGCCACCTTGGGCGACTGCATCAGGACGGCGCCGGCCACCGCCAGCGCCAGGAACGGAATGGGGCTCCCGGTCGCCAGCGCCAGCAGTACGCCCGCCGTCAGGCACGCCAGCAGAACGAGGATGGAGACCACGTTGGCACGCCCGAACCGCATCCGGGGATCGCCCGTTCCGTCCGAACGACGACTCAGATCTATGAACGCCATGCTGCTTCCTTTCCAAGAAACCCTTCCGGCGGGATGGCCGGCCAGGCCCGTCGTCCTGCCGTCACGTCTGCCTCGCGCGGAGCGCGGTGATCACGTCATCGACGCCTAATCCAGCGGCGTCGGCATCGGCCAGCACCCGGGTGACGAATGCCCGCAGCCGCCGTTCCTGATCCCGTTGGGGATGCGCCTGCGCCGGCGTGGCCGTGACGAACGAGCCCACCCCGCGCCGCGTTTCGATCACGCCGGCCCGTTCGAGCTCCGCGTAGACCCGGGCCACCGTGTTCGCATTGACCCGGAGGTCCACCGCCAGCTGCCGGACGGTCGGCAGCTGGTCGCCCTGCGCCAGTCGGCCTGTCGCGACCGCCGCCCGAAGCCCGCGCTCGATCTGCGCGTAAATCGGTGTGGCGTCGCGCGGGTCGATGGAGACGAGACTCACGGGGTCATTATACTAGTGTATTGGTACAATAGGTCAATTAGATTTTTCCCCTGCCGGCATCGCGCGCATGCTGCAGGAACGTTCGACGTATCCTCTGCTGGCGTACCAGCCTGCCGAACCTGGCGGTCGGCGGCACGTTCCGCCGTGTGGCGGTGAAGGTCAAAACGTCCGCAGACGTCGGGGAACGCCCGGCCCGTGTCCCTCGCCGGTTGCAGGGTCCCCGTGGTCGAGTTGCGATACGATTGGCGCACCAAAGGAGACATGATGAGTCACTATCACGACCGCGACGACCTGAAGCTGTTGTCCGAGTTGAAGCAGCTGGCCCCTTCGGAGTTCCAGGGGTTTGTCGCGCTCGATGCGATCGTCGGGAAAGAGGACGGCGCGATTCCGCGGAAGTACCGTGAGCTCATCGCGCTGGGGGTCGCCTGCACGACGCAGTGTCCGTACTGCCTGGATGTGCACACGCGCGGTGCGAAACGCGCGGGCGCCACGCGCGAAGAGGTGGCGGAGGTCGTCTTTCTGGCCGCTGCGCTGAGGGCGGGAGCCGCGGTGACCCACGGCACGCTCGCGCTCAAACTGTTCGACGGCGCGTGAAGCCGGTGAAACGTCGCGGCGCGGTCCGCGGGCCTTGGCCTTCAGCCGGTCGCTGACCGGGGGTGCCGCATACTCGCACCGCGCGGTCCTCAGAGGAGAGTGACATGTCCACGGGTCGAGTCTTGATGCCGGCACGGCGGTCGTTTCTGTCGCGCGTGACGGTCGGTGCCGCAGCGTTCAGCGCGGTTGGTGGCGCGGTGCGGCCGGCGCGCGCCGAGTCAGGCGCATTCCAGCCGGCGAAGCATGCCCAGGACGACTGGCTCGATCAGCTGCCGGGGACGCATCGGTTCGTGCTCGACACGACGACTCCGGCCGCCGCCGACGAAGTGCGGCGATTCGTCGCCAATTTCTTCGCGGGCAACAAGAGTGGCTACGGCCTCGATCCCGGTGAGCTCGCCGTGGTCGTCATCTTGCGCCATCATTCCACTCCGTTCGCGTTCAGGGATGCCATGTGGGCGAAGTACGGCGCGGCGGTCTCCGAGGAGTTGAAGTTCACGGATCCCAGGACCAGCCGGGCGCCGACGACGAATGTTTACAACGCTTCCGACAATGCCTTCGACGCCCTTGCGGAGCGCGGGGTGCACTTTGCGGTGTGCGCCATGGCCACTCGGTTCTTTGCCGGCATCGCGGCGGCCAAGTCCGGCGGGAACAGCGACGCGGTCTACCAGGAGCTCGTCGCCAACCTGATCGGCAACGCGCATATGGTGCCGGCCGGCATCGTTGCGGTCAACCGTGCGCAGGAGCACGGTTATAGTTTCGGGTTTGTCGGCTAGGCCTCACGATCTGCCGTGCGCGATCGACAAGACCGGGCCCGGCGAGTTCTGGCAGCGGCCGCCCTTCTCGGCTGCCTGCGGGTTCTCGATGCGCAGACGCCGTCTCCCTCGTGGAATGTGCCCGTCGCCGAGGCGTTGCCGGCCGGCGCGTGGAAGGAGACCGTGCTGTACGGGCGCGCGTTGTTCTCCGAGACGTTCCGGCTGATCGGTCCCGAAGTGCGCGATCCGTCCGTGCGGTATGCGGGGAACAACCTGTCGTGCCAGAGTTGCCACCTGCAGGCGGGGACGCAGCGGTACGGCATGCCCCTGATTGGCGTGTACGGTTTGTTCCCGATGTACCTCGCGCGCGAAAACGGCGTGCGCACGATCGAAGACAGGATTCAAGGCTGCATGGAGCGCAGCATGAACGGTCGCCCCTTGCGGGTCGAGGGGCAGGAGATGAAGGCGCTCGTGGCCTACCTTCAATTCCTCAGCACCAGCGTCCCGGCCGGCACGAGCGTGGACGGGCGCGGCACTCCGGCCCTCCCGCTGCTCGACCGCGCCGCGAGCCCGTCGCGGGGCGCGGAGGTGTACACGGCCCGCTGCGGCCTCTGTCATCAAGCCGATGGGCAGGGCGTTCGCAAAGGCCGGCATGGTGACGCCGCGGGCTATCTCTATCCGCCGCTCTGGGGCCCCGACAGCTTCAACGACGGCGCAGGTATGCACCGGCTCATCGCGTCGGCCAGTTTCATCCACGCCAACATGCCGTTGGGCACGCCGCATCAGGCGGCTGTGCTGTCGGTCGAGGACGCCTGGGACGTGGCGGCGTACATCAACACGCAACCGAGGCCGGCGCGCGACCACTTGGATCTGGACTACCCCGATCGCGCCCGCAAGCCAGTCGACGCACCGTTCCCGCCGTTTCTCGACGCGTTCCCGATGACGCAGCATCAGCTCGGACCGTTCCGTCCGATCCTGGACGCCCGCGACGTCCAGCGAAACGCACGCTGACCAGCGGCGGTACAGGCGAACCCATCAGGCACACGACACCATCCGGCCTGGCGGAGCCGGCTGCCGCCTCACCGGCGACCCGTTCATCTGCGGACGGCGAGCTGACCTTCGAGGAAGCTCACCACGCGCTCGAAGGGATCGAAACCGAAGGCCGCCGCCACCGAGGGGCGCAGGTTCGAGTTCGCGTTGATGTCGTAGAAGACCCGTCGGCCGTCGAGGGTCTCGAGGTATTCGATGCCTCCGACGTCGAGCCGCGCCGCGCGCACGATCTGCTGCGCCGTGGCGACGGCGTCGCGAGGCACCTCGGGGAACGGGTAGAACTCGACAGCCGGGGCGTCGGCGGCCTGCTCCGCCGGCAGTTCGCACGCGCCGGTCCCATCGTCGGGGTTGCACACCGGAGACGGGCACAGGTTGAACCGCCCGTGCGTCACGACCCGCATCGCGTAGAGCAGCTCGCCGCCGAGAAACTCCAGCCGGATGATGCCGCGATCGGGATCGTGCGGCAGATATTCCTGCAACAGGAACAGATTGTCCGGCAGCCAGACTCCGGGATCACGGGAGAACACGGCATCCACCGCGTCCAGCGAGTCGACGACCTGGATGCGCGCGCCGCTCCCTCCCTGGTCCGGCTTCAGGAGCGCCGGCCAGCGGATGTCGGATGCGAAGCTCCGCAGCGCACCGGGGTCGTTGAAGGTGATCGATCGCGGGCAATCGATCCCGAGCGTGTGCAGGAGCGTGGCCTGCGCGCTCTTGCTCAGCTCGAGGGCGAACACCTCTGCGCCGTTGAGCACGCGGGCCCCGAGCAGTTCCAGCGATCGCATGTAGGCGAGCGCCAGCGGCACCGCACGGGCATTGCCGCGAATATAGGCGCTCGGGCTCGCCTGGTTGAAGTAGAGCGGCGCGCGCGGCGGCGCCGCGTGGCTGAAGGCGGCGCGGGTGATGTCGAACGGCTCGAACGCGACGCCGCGCCGGGTGAGCGCGGCAAAGAGCGGCTTCTGCCACTCGGGATGCTCGTGCAGGACGATGAGATCGGGTGTGGACGGCATGCGTTCAGCTCTCAGATCTCCGCTCGGAGATTTCAGACTTCAGACTTCACACTTCAGCTTTCGGACTTTCCGACGATAATCGACTCTTCCCACTGTGAAAGAGGTCTGCATGCCGGTGTTTCGTACGATTCTTGTCGCCGCGCTCCTCGCCGCGCCGTTCGGTGCCGGCGTCGCCGACGGCGTACAGGACGCGCCAGGATACCAGGAGCGCGACTTTCT